>JAQUSE010000019.1 GCA_028715235.1 Candidatus Omnitrophota bacterium
CCCTTATCATGCGTTCGATCAAACGATGTTCAATCATTAAAGGACCTATAGGCATCATAATTTACTATCTTTCCGATGTATCTATTAAACAAAAACCTTCGCCGGGCGCATCACACCCAACAAAGGTTTATAAAATGCCCGGAATTTATCCCTGTCTTCAATTTATCATATTTACTTATTTTGTCAATATTATTAGAAGTCGATGCGGACGCCTACTTTTGCGCCTGCGCCCGTCCTTTTGTCGGATTCTGCGAAGCCGTAACCCTCGATAAACGGCGTAACCGTGATCCCCTTCTTATCCTCTTTCCTGATGAGACTCACTCGGGAACCCGCCTCGGCCACGATCTGGGTTACCTCTCTTTTGGTAGGCATGAAATACGCCCTGTAAATCGTTAATCCTATGAAACCGACCCCTAAGATACCTAGGGCGTATCTTATGGTCTTGACCCACGGAAGCACTTGGGTGAAGCTTCCGAAAAACTTGAATATGTCGAACTTCTCAGCATCTGCCATCTTTAACCTCTGACGCTTCGAGGATCCTCTGAATTATATCCATGTCCCTCATAAGGTCCTTTTTTATTAGCTCGTTCATCTTTAACTTATAAAGCATGCTCTTGTGATCCCGCATAGTGAGCGCGATCTTTTTATAAGCGTGAATCTCCATCTTTAAGGTTACGTTATCACGCGCCTCTGCCATTGAACCTTGCCTTTATGTCGCAGCGAAGATCCTCTATCGCTCTTACGATTCGGTCGTTCTCGCGCTCAACAAACTTGCACTGGACGTCAAACTCCGCCTTCGACACAAACTGAGTCCTCGGCGCATGTATCTCCGCGTTCGATAAATGATGAAAGAGCTTCTCGTCTACGCGCGATATCTGCGTCGTTATGTATCCGAGCATAAATATAGCGATTGTGACAAGAACGGGCGTAACGAATTTAGTCCATTCTCCGTTTTTAAGCATCGTTACTCTGCCTTCTTACTTAAGACCATCTTCTTTACATCGTCATCGAGAAAGGCGAGATGACGATCGATCCTTTCCTTTTCCTTTAAAAGAAACTGTCTGTATCGCTCGGCATCCTCCGTCGTCTGCTCTCTTACCGTGCCGTCCGGAAACTTCGTCAGCTTCTTCCCATCCTTAAATTCGATTGTCGGCTTTTCTATCGGCATTTTTTACCCTCCTTTTAGGCTTGCCCTGCGCGAACGGGCCGAACATAACACATATCCCACGGCACCCCGTATACGTACTTGGAGCCGTCATAAAAACTCACTATCCATGCGCCGTCATACCACGAGGCGCACCGCGTGGACGACCAGAAGTTTCCGTCCGGCGGGTTTTGCGTAAAGTAGTAGGTATCAAGGCACGGATAATACAACGAATGGTTAATGATCGACAGAAGCTCGTTTATATTAGGCAACCTCCAGTCGTCCCAGCCGGCGTATTCCAAACTCTCGCAGGCGTTTATTGCGTCATACCAGTACATAGGCGACGTAAACATGCCTCCCGGGAGCTGGCTCGGATCCTTTACCCACATAAGGCCCGTGACAAGATCAATAACGGTTCCGTCCCCGTTATCCATAAACCTCTGACCCCCTCCGAGCGGATACCCCATCTGGTAATAGCCGTCATCATATGGATAATATGAATACTGCCCCGTTTTCGGCAATCCGCCGTTAGACAGTATCGTGTTTACGCGCCTTATAATCCGCGCGGCCTTCTGATGCTTGATATGAATTCTTTCCATGCCTCCTCCTAGTCTTCGTAAGTTACCGTGATCTTGCCCGCTTCTACGTCCGCTTTAACCACCCTGAAGTTCTTTATGTGGGCAAGCGACGGAAGCTCCACTACGTCGCCGTCCTCCAAAAGGGCCCCGAAACTCTGAGTCGGGTTCTGCCCGCAATCGCAGTACCTCATGGCCCCGCCTTCGGCGTGTATCATGGCGAACGTTGCGCCCGGGCCCGCGGACGGGTTATAGATCGACTGCGTCAACGATACTACGCCGGAGTCCACATTTAACGATTCGGTCGCTATTACTTTTGACATATTCTTTTCCCTCCTTTTAGCAGATTGCTTTAATTTTATAACTTGCCTCGATAACGTAACGCTTCGCCTTCTCCGATCCCACAAACGGCTCTTCCTCAAAGAGCTGTTTCAGGATGTACTCGCGCGAAAAACTCTTGTCTCCTTCCGCCGATCCCGTCGTCACCTCTTTTATGAGATGAAGCGTATCGAGGCTTCCGCACTCGAATGTTATGGTCTTCTCCGAGACAATGAACTCCTTGCCCACGGGCGCCGGCTTCGGATCCGTGTAGTTACAGTTATGACATATAAGCTGATCGCCCGCTTTTACGAGCTTAAAATCTTTTCCGCAATTGGGACAATGCATCATCTTAAACCTCCGTGATCGGTATCGCTTCGTATTCGATCTTTACCCTGTATTCCCTTACGGCCCGGCCCCCGATATACGGATGCTTTTCGAGTAAAAGAGCCGGACAGATAAACACATTTTGATTTGAATCCACTTCCTGAATCTCAAGCCTCTTGCCTACTTTAGCTATGAATTCTATACACCGCATTGGACGAGCACCTTCGCATTTTTGTAGTCCTCGCGTCCGATCCAGACCTCTTCATCGGCAAGGTCCCTGTAAGCCAATATCCGCTTTAAAGGCAGCGTCACGCCTACGACCCAGTACTGCTTGCGCTCCGGCGGCACTGCCAGATGCGTCGCCTTGGCATCAGGAAACTTCGCGAACATTAAAGCCGTATCGAACGAGGCCGTCATCGCGACAAAATGAAACTTCTCGTCATATGCCGGATTGAACACGCCGGCGTTACCCCTGTATGCGGTTATGTTCTGATCAAGGGCTTGCTTGAACTCTTCGGGATCGAACACCTTGGCACGCTTATCCTTAAGCTTCATCATCACCTCGAAGTAAAACCTTATCTTCGAAAGGGCCCTGAGCCGCCAGTCCATTAAAAGCGTAAGGACAAGGTCAGGCCTTGTTCTGTTGTGCCACATATGCCATGCCTTGTACTCCATGACGATATCTTCTCCCGTAAGGCCTAAAGCCCCTATTGCGTCCCAGAACGAATAAAGCTCACTCATAATAGACCTCGAGCTCGTAGCGGGCTTTGATCTTATAGCTTTTGACGTTCTTCCCGTTTAGGAAAGGAACGAGCGGCAGCGTTTCGATAACCTCGCACCTCTGCCTTGACGGATCGTTCATATCCACCAGTTTCACATACATAATTGAATCGGGCTTCGGGCTTAGTTCGATCTCGCCTTTCGAGAGAACCATGCCGTCCTCTTCCCTGAACTCGCCCGGATACAGAAAACCGCACGTTTTGCAGACGAGCCTTGTTTCTTCAAGATGAAGCTTCGCGGTTTCTCCGAACTTTGAGCATTCGGGGCATACGGGTATCATGACTTGTCCTTTATGGCGGGTCCGGACTCATAAACGGTCTTCGTGCCTTTTATGATTTCCGAGACGTGTACGCCGCCCGTGTAATAATTCTCCTGAATGCGCTCCAGCTCCGCCGCCGGCATCTCGTTTGACGCATACGGGAACAGATACGGATGAAGGTTCTCGATCGGTCTCGGATCCTCATACTTTGTTCCCGGAATGGGCGTAAAGAATAAAGGCACCGGCGTAACGCCGTAATCCTCAACAAAGTTAATCGCCCTGTAAATGTCCTTAATCGTCTGGCCCGGCAGGCCCGCAAGGACGTAACTTACCACCTGAAACCTGTCGATCCTTTTCAGCTTCTTTACCGCGGCCTCCCACATCCTGACCGAAACGGGCCTGTTATTATCCTTTAGGGTCTTCTCGTCTATAACTTCAAGGGGAAGCTGGATCCTGACAAATCCGGCGTCGCGCATGAGCTCCAGCATCTCCTGAGTCACAGACAGCGGATTGAGCCCGCCGTACGAATGAAGCTCGGCCCTCCACGGCTTTTTTACGAGACCTTCCAGTATTACCTTAAAATGATTCTCGTAATCCGCCAGAAGGTGTGAATCTATGAACCTGAAGGACCTGACCCCGAAATCATACTTTTGCTCGATGTCTTCGACTACTTTGGAAGGATCTTTGAATCTCATAACTTTGTCTTCAATATTAGGCGCCGCGCACCAAGAGCACGAAAAAGGGCATCCCGTAGACGTAAGGATCGGGAACATCCTCGGGATCGTCTTATAGAACCCGATATCGATATCCCGAAATTTTCCTCTGTCGTCCGGCCTTGACGCGACTACACCGGCTTCCGGAAAATGTTCGCGCGCGTGTTCGTAACAGAGCGTCGGATAATTGCCTCCGACGTAAATTCTAATATCGGGATCGAACTCCCTCGTTACGTCATAGACGAGCTTGGCCCCTTCCCAGTAGAAGGTGAAGAGGCACGATATTAGCACCGTATCCGGCTTATACGCCTTTAAATACTTTATATAGTGCCTCTCGTTCGCGCCGATATAGTAGACCCGCTTCGAAAGCCGCTCCGCCTCAAAGTTACCTACCTTTGCGACCCTTTCCACCCTTACATTTGTCCATCCGTCCAGTCCCCTCCTTTCGGTAATAAAATCGAACATCGCGACGTCAAGACCCTGACTCTTCAATTCCGAGGCAAACGCGTAAGGCCCCATAACGGAAGAATCCGCGTTGTTCCATGGTTGCGGCGAAAATACCGGAGGGTTTACAATTAAGATTTTTTTACGCATTTTTGGATTTCTCCCAAGGCCTCAAGTATCAGGTCGATCTTCTTCATCAAGACTTCTTTTTCGTTAAAGGCCCTTACCTCCGAAGCCTGCGGTCTTACAAGGTCCTCGATCTCCTTATTCCACCTGCAGTAATATTCGGGGGCCCGGCCCTCATTCTTCAAGATAAAAGCCGAGGGGCACGGGTGGCAGATATTCGTTTCGCAAGAATAGCACTTGGCGAATATCCCGTTAAAGTTGGGATATCGTTCTATGCCGTTAAAGATATCTCCCATCTTCCAATTCTTCTCGGGCTCCGCGTGAAACTGAAACCTGTGGCACGGATACACTATGCCATCAACGGTGATCGACACCATGGACGAACCTACCTGACAATGCCTGAATGCGGGATTAACGCAGTTCTCCGCGATATTGAACCTCACGGGTTTGATGCGCGAGAGCTTCTGATAATAATTCATGATCTTTTTGAACTCGTCTTTTGCTATACCGATAAGCTCATACGTCCACTCCTCTTCCACGATCGGCACCATGTTGACCGTGCAGGATAGATCCGCCATGGCCCGGAAACTTTGAAACGCGTGCCTTACGTTATCGGGCGTTACGGTCATACGAACAATGATATGACGGTTTAACGCCTCAGTTATCTTTCGGGTATTTTTGACGATCGCATCGAAATGCCCTCTTGTCGAATCATGCGCTTCCTTGCAGCCGTCAAGCGACACCTGCATCTTTACACCATGATCCCGAAGGACCCTGAAAAATTCATCCTCAGGATTCGGAAGCTCTTTTGCGTTCGTAAGAAGGTACAGCCCGAATTTAATCTTCTTCTCGGCCTCGATCGCTCGGCAATATGCGATATTCTTTTTTAAGACCTCCCAGTTTAAGGTCGGCTCGCCTCCGAAATAGCAGATATTTATATCTTCGTTAGGGCGCGCTTTTACTCCCGGCTTGTGATTCTCGACAAGAAAGTCCACGGCCCTTTTAGCCGTATCTTCGGATATATCCTTCAAGCTATCCTTGAAATACTCCCTCTCATAACAATAAGAGCAGTTCATGTTGCAACGGTTCGTCATCATCAGATAGCATGAATTCATATCTACATCTCCGCGTCGCACCGGCATTCGCAGGTGCAGGTACATGCGCACGTGCAGGTGCAAGTGCAGGTGCACTGACATTCGCACTCGCAGCATACCGAGTGAGTATGGCCTGCGAGGCTTTCTAAGTGCGTTCTCAACTCTTCGTGGGCCGATGCCTTAATCCACGTTACGTCCGCAGTAACCGGATCGTCCTCAAAAGTAAAAGTCGGCGAATAGGTTGTCGAATTCTTGCCGTACCCCGGAACGTAATGATAATGCCCGACAAAGTTCTTTATAAACCCTATGATTTCGTTTATGTGCTGGGCCGCGACAAACGTCTCATCAATTACGATATTGGCATTCGGCACAAGCCACGATACGGCAACATCCGGAAGCTCTGCCTGAGAATCGTTCCCGTTAAAGACGTGATAATGGCCGTCCAAGGCCTGAAGAGCCGCCCTCATCTCGACAAGATGTTGCTTCTTAGGTTCCGTAATATCCTGCTGAAGCGGGTCGTCCGTCCAAGTAACCGGTACGGGGTTACCGCCTGAATCTTTCGGAGGTCCTGATACGTAATCTGCCATTATTTATTCCTTAAGCGTAAACGGCTCTGGGCGTCTTATTCTCCCACTTGCCTGTGCCGGAGTTATACCGAAGAGCGTGGTTATTCGCTAATCCCGATATTGATACGTCCGACAGGGCCGACAAGTTACTGACCGCGGCCCAGTAAAGAGGCCTTATATCGCTATATATAAATCCCTCGTTCGGGTTCGCGTCCTTATCCTCATAGTCAACCACCTTCGCCATCGTTGTTTTACAATAGACAAGGCATATCGGAATACGAGCTGACGGTATCCCCGTCCAGTTTGGAACAGGCGTCGCCGCTTCCGCGCCCGTAATCCATGACAAGACCCCCGCCGAGTTAACCACAAGGATATCAATCCTCGGATTTGCCGCGGGCGCCACGATGGCAGGTGAAGCCTTTGCCGCCATCGATACCGGCTGAGAGCCTATATATGCCTGCTTATAGAATCCTCCCGCCTCGCTCGAATCTATCGCGACACTCATTCCGCACCTTGCTTTTATCGTATCGAATATAAAGGTCTGACTTGCAGGGAGCTGATAAAACCCGAAATCCGTGATAAGCGAAAGGTCGGCGAAGCTTCCGTTATTGCCGTCCGGGGAGTAAAGGTTAAGTGTATCTTGCTTCCATGTATTCGCGGAAGCGTCGCTCGTAAGAAGCCAGTAACTCACATGGCCCGATCCGTCCTCCAAAAAAAACCTGAAAGACTGACTTACGCCGGAGCACCTCTGCCATAAGAGAATCTCCTTAAATGCCGACAGATCCAGCGCCTTAATCTTCGTTACCTGCCTGTCGGGCGTGGCATCGATCGCTACTTGAAGAGCAAAATTTCCCTCTTGTTTTACGGTAGAGTGAATAACGGTACATCCCGCGCCTGACCATGCGCTTTGAGCCTGAGCGTCTGTGGCATATTCCATATCGTCCAAGATAAAGCTGGCCCTTGGGCGAAGCGGCATAAGATCCCCTTGGAATAAGGCCCTTAATGAGTTCCGCAGGTTCATAAGCGACATAGAACCTTGCGGCTGGTTATGATCGAAATAATGTCTTTCCATTATTTGCCTCTTTTCTTATAAATTACGGTATCGCAAGCCTCGCACTTTCCCTCGAATACCCTGTCTTTATTCTTTAAGGTCTTGGGCACTATGTCCTTCATCGTTACGATCTTTTGGCATGTAACGCAGTAACCTTGCATCTAATATCCCTTCGCTTCCCAGTCTATCTCGGCTGTCCCTATCGGGGCCCCGGCTAAGTCGTAAACCTGAGCATCCATCTGGTCTTTTGTCTTACCGCTTAAAATAATGATTCCTTTTACGCCGTTAACGATCGCTGTATTGACTCTCGGCGGGAAGCTGAACCCCGCGCCGAATATTATCGTCTTTCCGGCAATGGGTATCAGGACATCCTTGGCCCACGCCACCCGAACTGACGGCGCGTTGATGAATATAGAACAGGCGTAAAAATAGACGTTGTGATTTACGTCGGATGCGGATAGAGTAAACTTAAATTTTACGTATCTGGCCCTATAGGTAGCGTTAGCGTTTATTGCGGTAAAAGCCGTATAACTTACGCCGTCTTCGCTTAATGATATCTCGACCGCAAGACTTCCTCCTGTGACGTTTTTATAGAGGACATCCGTAAAAATCTTAAACTCGAATATCGTCTCAAGATCTAAGGGCGTAACCATCTCGTAATATCCCGAAGGCCTCACAGGTTCGTCCAAGATTAGCCCCAGATCCGCTTCCTGCTCTTCCCATGTCTTGCCTTCGGCTTCCCTGTCCTCCCATAAGTTTTGAGTCAATAGGCCGAAGACGTTCCTGACGTAGCCCGTATCATAATCGTTTCGTCTTATGAGAGCGAGATTCGATAATCTGTATTCATGGTTTACGCTCCAAGGATCGAACGTATTGATAAAGTTCATCTCGGGAGGCGGCACTATCATAAGAGTGTCGATCCCAGGAGCCGCCGATTCGTTGCCCGACGTATCTATCGCCTTGATCATAAAAGTGATTTCGCCCGTCTCTCCGACCGGATACATGAACTCGGTCGTATCGATGAGCTCCGCTATCACCTGACCGACACCCCACTCGGATCCTTTCTTTATGATGTAGCGGGCCAGATCCGCGTCCGATATAGCATTCCAGCTGAACTTTAATAGATTTCCCTCTTGATAGATCTCGAATCCTGTTACGTTAGAGGGCGCGGCAAGTTTTCCGAGGACCGTGAGAGGATCGGACACGATGCCGTCCGATATGACGCTGTTAATCGATACGGTCTTAATCCTCACCAAATACGTCGTATCCGCCTCAACGCTGTATACGGTGAAGTTCGAGCCTGAAGTAAATCCTATCGTTTTGTAATCGGCAGCGCCTTTCTTTAGCTCTACCTGATAGTGACTCAAGAATATTTTGGAATCATCGGTCGGCGGGTCGAAACTTATGAGTATATCCGACCCCACCGTTCCGTCACGATGAAGGTAATAGGGGCTTTCCTGCAAAACGATATTCGATACGTCCGACACCGGCTTGTAAGGATTCGGAGGCGTCCCGTAGTCAAATACCTGAATCGTGGCCCCATAGCGATCGTTATAGATAGAGGCGTTATATTCCTGACAGACGAATTTGAATACGTCCTTTTCGTCCTCTTCTATTCGCTGGATTATGAACTCCTTGTCAACCCAGCCCATAAGAGAATGCGTTATCTTTATACAATCGCCTATCTCCTGCCCTATCGCGTTAAGCGATGTCGTAAACTCGATCATTATTGGGCATAGTTTAAGCTCGTAAAAATACTGGTTAGAAAGCCTTAATGCCTGCGACTGCCTGTTTATGGACGGAATCGTGAGCGTCTGCTCGACAAGGCCCCGTTCGTCCTGATCGATCTTGTCTTCCTGACCCCATGCGAGGATCCGCGCGTCGTCCTGCTCCGGGTCGAAGTATTCAATGCCGAAACGATTGATTTTTTGATCGAGACCCTTTTGTATAACTTTGAGATCCCTTATATCATCCTCGTTTAACGACGCGACCGATGCCGAGGGTTTCGCTACTAAGAGTTTCAGTTTCGAGCCCGACCTTATGAGGGCGCCCGCGAAACCTACGAGCATCTCGGCCAAGTTATCGGTCGCGGCCCTCTTCTGGTCTATACAGAATGACATGGCATATCGCCTCTCGCTTCCGCCCGCGCCGTTCGAGACAAGCTCAAGGCATCTGTCGTAAACCTCTCCGAAACTCATGTCGTCTACGTCATCCGTAAAATAACCGCATCCGCCCGCCTGCATCTTCATGAGTAAATAATCTCTTATGCACGCCGCGGGGTTATCCGAATATGATTTTGCGACCGACCAGTCCGATCCCGTCCATGTCGAAACTTTTCTGCCTCTCACAACACAGGTAACATTGGGCCGTCCCCCTTTTAGCTTATCCGAAGTCGAAAGGTGAAGATGAAGCATTGCCGTATGACGATACTGGATGCCTTCAAGATCAAGACCCGAATCGGTCTCGACATTCTGCGTTGGCGTTCCCAAGAATGCGTGATACGAACAGCCCGGAAGATCCCCTATCGGCTCCCCGTTTATTCGTATATCCGTAATAGAATCGATCTCGCCCTGGCATAAGGCGACCAAGAGGTCAATATTTTCTCCTCCCATGACGGGGTTTTGATATACGATGTTGCCGGCAAGACGCGCCTCGCCGTATAGTAAAGGCACCGGGTACTGGTTTGTTGAGGTCGTTTGAAGCTCTCCGAAACGGTATCTGGGAGAAGCCGCAAGCCCTCCCGATTTTGACTGCTGTCTTGATTGTATGGCAAGGCCCATGGAATAACCCGTTACGGCAAGCCCTATGGCGAATAGAAGTGTCGTTCCGAACGCCATACCGAGCGACGGCCCCAAAGCCATGGCTCCCACAAAGGCGACGGCCGCTATTATCGCGGGAGGCCCGGCGGGCGGGATATATATACGACCGTCTTTCTCGCGTATAGCGAATAGGAAGCACGTCTCCCATGACGGCGTAAGACGCGATATCTTCGACTTCTTTCCTTCGGTCGCGTGAAGCATGCGACCGTATCCGAGATATAACCCCACGTGGAGCTCGTCGTCTATTTTGAATACGAGCACGTCTTCGGGCTGTATTTCGTCCTTAGGAATGATATAATTGTATTCTCTGATCTTAAAAATGACTTCGTCCGGATCCAGAGATTCGTAGTCGCCTGCCTTGGGAGCCACGCCTTCCATTCCGCGGGAATTGAAATACAGTTGCATAAGCCCTACGCAGTCGGTTCCCTCAAAGGACCTGCCGTCCTCCTTCCAAGGAATGCCCACAAGTTTATTTAATATGTCTCTATCGGGCGTCTTCATTCTTCCTTCTTCATGGGGTTTATGAGCTGCGGTATATGCTTAAATCCACCAAAATTCGCCTGATTAGCGAAGCGGTTTTTGCATACGTCGAATGACTTATCGCAACCTCTTTCTATCGAATACGTGTCGCCCGCGATCGGCGCATGCGGTAAGGTATAATCGAGAATGACCTTGTGATCCGCGCTTACGAAATCCGCGATCTTCCGCTTTAAGCCGAGATTTAAGCCCGACGTAAAGTAAACGATTCCGTCGTTCCAAAAGTCGTCGGCCTCCGTTCTTGCGAGGTCAATAATGAAACTGGTGCTCGACCCCGCTCCGACAATCTGACCCGTAAGCCTTGTTCCGGCCACGTTAAAGGAGCAGAACTCGTCCCCGAATATATACGAGCAGTAAAGCTGCTGCATCCGGCCCGTCTCGACCGATAAGGATTTGAGCTTCGATTTACATTCGATCTTGACGCTCGTCTCGGTCAGCTCCGCTACCGCGTTTATTACCCCGTCAAACATTACCTTGGCATGAACCGGATCCGTCAAGAGGTCTAAGAAGACTTTACGCATGACGACCCGCTTACCCCTTAAATCGATAGTATTCAGGAAACCTGACCATAGCCTGTCGACGTTATCAAGCTCTCCCGTAACCGCTTCTATCTCGAGTTGGCTCGTGGCAGGTATTGCCGAGCGTTTAAGAGATAACGGAAGATACTCCTTTAATACCCCGTCAAGATTCCAGAAATGAGTCTTCTTATTATCCGATGTGAAATAATACGTCTCGGCGTCGCAGGACCCTTGAGACCCCAGATAAAAATCATAGATCTCTATAGGACGATTTTCCGTTTTTAACGCCTCTTCTTTAAACTGAACACTTAAATCCTGCATCAGGGCGCCTCATATATATTCCACAAGACTTCCTTCAACTTTATGGACGAGTTATAGAGCTTTACGCTTATAAGCTCTCTTGATAATTTGTCCTCTTCGAATCTCACCTGAACGTAGTATTCATAATTGGCCGTAATCGTGACGCCGGCGCTCGGGGGAGTAGAAAATTCTATTCTCACGACTTCGTTCGTAAGGTCGTTTGTTACGGTAAAACCCGACGTAACCTGTACGCCGTTTAGATAAACTTTAATCGATGCCGTATCAATCGGGAAAATGTCGAGATTAAACACGGTATTGATGTCGTTTCCTACGCCGACGGCCTCGCTTTCCAGTTTGTAGCTTGTCGGAAACTTCACCCAAAAGGTGTCGTACCTGCCCTTTCTCGCCTTAAAGAAGTTCCATATTAGATCGATCGCTTCTTCGCTTTCGCTATCCAAAAAACAGTCGAGCGTCCTTATAGCCTGCGATCTTTTGGATCTTCGCTTCTCACGACCCGAATCGGATTCGAATATAAGGGTCGAGTATTCGACATCCTCTTTTAATCCGAATTCGGGCGTAAACGTGAGAACCTCGGTGCTCATACGTTATTCCTTATGGTGCTTCTGATTGACCTGTTCTTCGCGATGGCGTTCGATATGGCGTCTTCCATTACGTCGGGGTGCTGCATGAGCATATCCCGAAAAGACTTCGCGTCATTGGCCGCTATGTAAATGTTAAAGACCTGATTCTGATCTCCGGCCCCGCCTCCTTCGTTTAACCTCTTAAGGCCATCGGGCCCGAGACGTCTCATGCCTCGTCTTGATATGACCCCTTCGCCTGCCTGAGCTATTATCGGAACCTCGTCATGGGCTAAATACCCCGAGTGGGCATATACAGGCCTCACCATGCCTCCTTGATGAAAATACGGGATCATGCCCGGGAAGACCGCGCCTATCGTCTTAATGAGGACTATCTTCGCGAGGACCTCGGCAAGAACATCAATCATCATATTGCCAAATTCGATAAAGTAGTCCTTGGCGCTGTCGAGTTCTCCCCTGAATGCGTCCTTAAATAAATGCTTAAAGGATTCGCCTAAACTTCTCGCCGTGCCCTGACCGATCGTTTCAATAGCGTTAAAGGACTGGGCAATCTCTTCGATCTTGGTCTCTTTGCCGAGGCCCTTCAATGTGGCGATAAAACCCTGAATAGAGGCCTTCGCCTTGTCGTAACCTTTAACAAGCGACCCCTCGCCCTCAGACATAATCTTTGAAATCTTCTCCTGCGACCTCGCGATCTCTATATCCGAGGCCTTCGTGAGAAGCGCGAGCTCCTCTCTTAGCTTCTTTAAGGTTTCCGAGGTTGTCCTGAAGGGTTCTCCGAGCTTGCCGGGGAGCTTGCCCAAAACGTCGTAGAATTTAACAAGGTACTGCAATACAAAATCGAAGCCCCATATAAGGCCTTTGAATAGCTTCGTAAACCCGATGTACACCATATTCGCGCCGATCTCTACCGCGTTTAATACGGGAACCGCTACATTACGAAACCTCAAGAAAACATAGGTCAGAGCCGCCACGATCACTACTAATGCCGCGATCCACGGATGAGCGAGCGTAAATAAGGCGAGCTTACTGACAAGACTTGCGATCGCTCCCGAAAGTCTCACAAGGCGCCCTATCAAAGCTATAACCACTCCTCCCAGCATCATAAATATTCCTGTCATCGCCACGGATTGAATAATAAGGTTTCGGGTGGCCGGATCGATCGAGTTCCAGAGATTCAAGAGATTACCGAAGACGTTGGCAAGTTTATGGACAACCGGTATGAGGGCCTCCGCGATTGATACTCGAAGCCCTATAAATGCGTTATCGAGTCTTTTCAGTTCGTTATAGACAGGGATCGAATACTTCTCCGCGGACTTAAAGGCGAGCGCCAAAGGACCCGTAATCGCCCCTCCCATAAATATAAGGTTCTGCCCCACCTGAGAGATATCGCGGCCGAGCGGCTTT
>JAQUSE010000215.1 GCA_028715235.1 Candidatus Omnitrophota bacterium
GGTCAAGCCTTTCAGCCCAAGGGAGCTGGTGCTAAGGGTAAAAGCGATCCTGAAAAGAGGTAAGGTCGAAGAATCGAAAAAAGACATCCTGATGGCAGGGGATATATCGGTCGACCTTTCGAAGCATAAAGTAACCGTAAGGGGAAGGGCCATAGAGCTTACACACATGGAGTTCAAGCTGTTAGTGACGTTCCTTGAGCGGCGCGGCCGGGTCCAGACGCGGGATAGGCTTTTGTCCGATGTCTGGGATATGGGCACAGGAGTCGATACGCGCACTATCGATACGCATGTGAAGCGCCTCAGAGAGAAGCTGGGCAAATTCGGACGTCTTATCGAAACCGTAAGGGGCCTTGGTTACAAATTCAGGGAAGAGGATGAATGAGGATTAGGATATATTGGAAACTGACGTTTATATTTTGTTCGATTGTACTCCTCATACTTACAGCTACATATTTTTATATTAATACCCACCTTAAGACCTACGTTGAAACCCGCATACAGGACAACCTTAAGAAAGACCTCCTATTAAATAAGGATCTTATCGATAACGAACTGATCCGTAAGATAACCTCCGCCGGCGCGGACGATCTTGCCGACAGGATAGGCCGGAGTTTAAGCGTGCGCGCGACAATAATTGACCCCGCGGGTATTGTTATCGGCGATTCCGAAGTAGACGGAAATGATCTGTCAAGGCTTGAGAACCATATAACAAGACCGGAAGTCCAGGATGCTCTAAAAAAAGGTCTTGGCCGGAGCAAGCGTTTTAGCACAAGCATAAGGAAAGATATGCTGTATATGGCTGTTCCCCTGGGGGAGGGCAGTCTTGCCGGCATATTGAGATTGGCCATTCCGTTCCAGGACATAGAGCTTATGAAGTCAAAGATGCTAAAGACTATAGGCATCGCGGTCATTTTTGCCATCCTTGCCACTTTGATTGCGAGTTTTTTTGTCTCGATCATGATATCAAAGCCCCTTTCCGAAATGTCCGCTATCGCAAAACGCCTTGCAGGGGGAGATTTTTCAAGAAAGGTGATAGTGCGTTCTAGCGATGAAACGGGGGATCTCGCCGGGGCATTGAATGATATGGCGGACGAAATAAATGCCAAGGTTAAGAGCATATCGTCCGAAAAGGCCAAGCTGGAGGCGATACTTTCAAGCATGTTCGAGGGGATAATGCTCACGGACGAAAAAGGCGGGATCCTGCTGATGAATCCATCGATCAGGAAACTATTTTTAATCGACTCATCCCCGGAGGGCAAAAAACCCCTGGAAGTGATACGGAATAACGCGATACAAGAGATCGTGGACAGGGTTTTAAATGAAAATAGGGAGGTCCTAACGCAGGAGGTCGCGGTTGCCGCGCCGGAACAGAAGACGATAATGATAAACGGAGTGCCTATAGTCAAAGAGAATATCGTCGAAGGCGCCGTCTTCGTTTTCCATGATATTACCGAATTGAAACGTCTCGAGGATATACGTAAGGATTTTGTGGCGAATGTTTCACATGAACTACGAACCCCGATATCAAGCATCAAAGGTTACGCGGAAACGCTTTTAGACGGTAAGGTCGATAATGAGGATACTGTCAAAGAATTCCTCGGCATCATTTATCAGGATAGTGACCGCCTGGCAAATCTTATAAATGACCTGTTGGACCTTTCCAGGATAGAATCCGGTAATATGAAGATGGAATTTGAAACGCTGGAAATCCTGCCCATTGTAAACCACTGCGTGAATGTGCTGGAAAGACCAGCCAAGGACAAATCCCTCTCCGTTAAGGTAAATATCCCGGATAATGCCGCTAAAGTAGCCGGAGATAATAAACGATTATTACAGGTTTTTTTGAATCTTTTAGATAATGCCGTTAAATATACTCCTGAGGGAGGGTCGATAGCTATAAACGCATCGGACAAAGGAAATGTTGTCCAAATCGATATTTCCGACACAGGTATCGGCATTTCCGAAAAAGACCTGCCCAGGATATTCGAAAGGTTTTACAGGGTCGATAAAGCCCGCTCCCGGGAGCTCGGAGGGACCGGCTTAGGACTTTCCATCGTCAAACATATCATTCAAGCCCACAACGGCCAGGTATGGGTCCAGTCAACGCTCGGCCAGGGGTCCACCTTCAGCTTTACAATTCCCGCAGTTAACCAATGATTTATGTTTGACCTACGAGGAGTGTCCCGCCAATTCTTGCACCCGGGGCGGGATCCCGCCCCGGGTCTTATTCCGGGCGGGGATTACTTAAACTCGTCACACTTCGTAGGTCTATCAAGTCTATTAAATATCCTCGTATAAAGTTCACACATTATTCACATATCCTTAAAGATCTTGTCACCTTGCCACGCTATACTTTCATTGAACAAAAGAAAGAGATGGCAAGATGATAAAAGATACCTTTCAAATACCCGTCGCGGCCGCCTTATTCTTGACCTTGTTTTTTATTCTGTTTATTTATGTTAAGCCCCGCAGAAATCGTCCGGAGTTTATTATAGAACTCTTGAATGAACTCGGCGGAAAAAACCGGTTAAGGGAGAGACATATATGCAGAAAAAAAAGAAAATACTGATCGTTGACGATGAAAAGCAACTGGTGTCACTGGTAAGCTTGCACATGAATATGTCCGGCTACGAAGTCTTGTCCGCCAATGACGGCGAAAAAGCGTTGGCCATAGCAAGGGGAGAGACCCCGGATCTTATAATCCTCGATCTAATGCTCCCCAAAATAGACGGCTGGGAAGTTTGTAAACTCTTATGGAGCGATAAAGATGAAATTGAATTCGGCAATATAGACGTCCATATAAGGCACCTAAGGGAGAAACTCGAAATTGACCCGGAAAATCCGCAGATCATCAAGACGATCAAAGGCGCGGGCTATATAGTGGAAGGCATGGCATATGTTTAAAACACTGTTAAGGGTGTTCATAACGATGAAAGATTTTTTCCAGAAGATATACTATGCCGAACTCGACCACATAGACAACTTTTACAAGCAGTAGTATTGATAAATCGTAAGCTCCACAATCGTAAGGAAGGAGGTGAACCCTTGTTCGAAGAAGAACTTATAATAGGGAGCGTTAGGGCTCAAGTCACTCGCCTTAAAGAAATCCTGTCTCAGATAGAGAATGACGAAAAATGGAAGGATCACAGCTCGTATTATGCCAAAGAGATGCACGATATCGAGAGGAGTCTGAGAAAGATCCGAAAGGCGGACTTTGATCCTATATATAGGAACAGTTGAATAACCTAAAAATATATTAGTGATAAAAAGAGGAGAGGATAAATAATGAAAAGGATATTATTAGCGGCTGTTTTAGGGGCCCTGTTCCTGTTAATGTGCGAGACGCGCTCACAGGCAGGCGAAGTCGACATTTTGGTGCAAAAGCTGGTAGATAAGAATGTCCTGTCACCCGCCGAAGCGCAGATCATCCTGGATGAAACGAAGCTGCAGGTATCGAAAGACCTGGCCCAGGCGAAGTCTCTTTCTGTGCCTGAATGGACCCAGAGGATAAAGTGGGGCGGAGATATTAGATTCAGGACGCAAGCGGACTGGGGGAAGCCAAGCACCACTTCCAGCAGCAGCTCGACTATTAAGCATCAGCGGATCAGGGAGAGGGTGCGCGGCCGGTTCTACA
>JAQUSE010000020.1:0-412 GCA_028715235.1 Candidatus Omnitrophota bacterium
CCATTATTCGGACAAAACCCTGATTTATATCCACATTTTTCTATATACTTACTTATTGCTTTGCTTATTTTTTCTTTTGATTTTTCCGCCAACGCCAATAACGGCGCGGCCCCGACGCCTCCGGCGACAAGTATAGCCGGTTTCGTTCCGCATATATCGAACCCGTTCCCCAGAGGGCCTATCACATTCAGATACTCGCCGGCTTTTTTCCGGGAAAGGAGCCCTGTCCCTTCCCCGACCACCTCATACAGCAGATCGATGCCGCTCTTCAGTATCCTGTGGCACCCGAGGGGCCGGCGCAGCAGCGGTTCTACACCGTCGGAACACCTGACCTCCACGAACTGGCCCGGCCTCGCGCGCGCGGCAAGATACGGCGACTCCACGCGCATCCTGTAGAAACCTTCAGCAATCT
>JAQUSE010000020.1:422-13502 GCA_028715235.1 Candidatus Omnitrophota bacterium
TGTATTATCTTTGCCTTTAGCTGTTTCATAGGAAACTCATCTGCTTCTCCGCCTCTTTATCGCCTTCTTTGAATATCTTCACCTTGCCGTATTCACCGTCATAACCGGGCTCTATCTCGAGGTTGCCGCGCCTTACGTTCAGGATCCCTTTTGCTATCCTGGGAGGTAAATTTTCCGCTATCTCACTCTCCGGCATATCCAGCAGTATATTGAATTCGTTCCCGAAATTCTTTATGAGCCGCAGGTACTCTCTTTCGACTGTTAGCGTCGCGGCTCCGACGCCCAGCGCGTCCCCTATGATCTCGACGAGCCCGACCGCCCTCTTGAACGACGGGCTCGAGGCGTCGACATACCCCTCTTTCCGGTCGGCAAGCCCTTCGACCCTATGCATAACGCCTATTGTGATCTTCTTTCCGCATACAGGGCAGAGGTTGTTCGAACGCAGCGCTTCCCGGGGAGGCATCCTCACCTTGCAATTCCTGTGCCCGTCCCAGTGGTATTTCCCTTCCTCGGGAAAAAATTCCACGGTATAGAGGAATCTCGTCTTATCTTTTGTCTTCAATATTTCGACAAGGTCTTTATAATTTATCTTATCCTTAAATACGTTCGCCTCGCGGCCGATCTTCGACGGCGAATGGGCATCCGAATGGGACGTGAGGCAGAACCTGTCGAGCTTTGACCATCGCCAGTTCATCGCCGGGTCGCTCGAGAGTCCGGTCTCGATCGAGAATATCTTCCCCAGTTCGCCTTCGAAGCATTCTTCCGGCGAATCGAACCCCGAGTTCGACCCGAATATGCCGAAATGCGGCGTCCATGCGTGGCCCGGTATGAATATTATGTCCGGGTCTATCCCGGAAAGAGCGCGCACCATCTTGTCGCATTCGAGGCTGAGTATCGGCCGCCCGTCGGAGGAGAGGCTGCCGTATTCAGACAGGGCCGAATTTATCTCATCCGCGGCCTTGAAGCTTGGAGCGATCAATATGTTGTGGACCTTGCGCGTCCTGCCGGCCTTAAAATATATATTGGAGACCTCCGTGGTCAGCAGGAAATATACGCCTTCGCGCTTATAAACGCCGTATTCGACCTCTTCCAGCTTGTTCTTCAATTCGGCAAGCCAGGCGGGATGGGTAAAATCCCCTGTGCCGAGCATCGATACGCCTTTTATCTTTGCCCATTTCGTCAGGCTCTCCAGGTCCATCTCTTTCGACGTGGCGCGTGAATATTTCGAATGGATATGAAGGTCCGCTATAAACATCTTAGGCACCCTTAAATAGAGCCGTCCTTCATTACAAGCTTACCGCCGACGAAGAGGTGCGTCGCTTTTGCCCTCATCGTCCAGCCTATGAACGGCGAGTTCCTCGACTTCGATTCTATCGACTCTTTCTTATATATCCATTCCCTCCCGGGATCTATTATCACTATGTCCGCGGCTTTCCCTTTCGCGAGACTGCCTCTGTCTATTCCCAGTATCTTCGCCGGATTGACGGACATCTTTGTTATCAGGCCGCTCCACGAGATCGTTTTCGGCTCGACCAGCTCCATGAACGCGACGCCGAGCGCCGTCTCGAGCCCTATTATGCCGAATGGCGCGAAGTCGAACTCCACGTCCTTCTCCGAATCCGTATGCGGGGCGTGATCTGTGGCTATCGCGTCTATGGTGCCGTCGGATAAGGCCCTCTTTATCGCCTCCACATCCTCTTTGGCCCTGAGCGGCGGGTTCATCTTGGTGTTCGTGTCGTAAGTGACGCAGCATTCTTCCGTAAGGGAAAAATAATGCGGGGCCGTCTCGGCGCTCGCTCTTACGCCGTCCTTTTTCGCTTTACGTATAATATCGACCGATTCGGCGCAGCTAACGTGCGCGATATGGATCTGCGACTGAGCCTTCTTCGCCAGAGCTAAGTCGCGTTTCACGATCTCGTATTCGGATTCCCTGGATATGCCGCGCAGGCCCATCTTCGTAGCCGTGAAACTCTTATTTATCACGCCGTTCGCCGAGAGCCTGACGTCTTCGCAGTGCGCTATAAGTATTAACGAGTCTCTCTTCGCTTCTTTCAACGCCTCCAGCATGACCTTCTCGTCGGCAACCGGCGATCCGTCGTCGGAAATCCCCACGATGCCTTCCGCCTTCATTCCTTTGAAGTCGCTTAAGCTCCTCCCCAGCCTGTCCTCGGTGATCGCCCCGACGATGAAGACGTTGCACATCGCGTCCTTCTTAATTATAGCCTTCAACGCACGGACGGTATTGCCGTCGTCTATGGCCGGCTCCGTATTCGGCATGCAGGCAACGCTCGTGAACCCGCCCTTGACCGCGGCACGGGTCCCGGTGCGCACGGTCTCTTCGTCCTCCCTGCCCGGCTCCCTCAGGTGCGTATGCATATCGACAAATCCCGGCGCTACGATATGGCCGGAAGCGTCTATGACCTCGTCCGCTTTCCCGTTCAGGTCCTTGCCTATCTTTTCCACCAGGCCGTCCGCGATAAGAATATCGCATACCTGGTCGATCGAATTAGCCGGATCTATCAGGCGTCCGTTCTTTATGAGATACTTCATTTGGAGACCTCTTTGGCGTGGCTTACAAGATACAGCGCCGCCATCCTGACCGCTATGCCGTTCGTCACCTGTTCCAGTATGACCGAGTTCTTTCCGTCGGCAACCTCGCTCGACATCTCTATGCCGCGGTTTATCGGGCCCGGGTGCATCACTACTATATCAGGCTTGCACTTCTTGAGCCTTTCGGCCGTAATGCCGAACTGTTTGAAATATTCCAGCTTTGAAGGGAAGGCGAGCGCCTGGTCCCTCTCGAATTGCATCCTCAGGACGTTTATCGCGTCCGCCCCTTTGAGGGCTTCGTCGATATCGCTGGTGATGTTGACGCCCATCCTCTCTATTCCTTCGGGTATCAATAGCTTCGGGGCGCAGACGGTTACCTTCGCGCCCAGTTTTGTCAGGCCCCAGATATTGGAACGGGCTACGCGTGAATGGGCGATGTCGCCGATTATGCTAACCTTCAGGTCCTTGATCGAGCCTAGCTTCGATTGGAGCGTGAACATGTCGAGAAGCGCCTGGGTGGGATGTTCGTGCCAGCCGTCGCCGGCATTGACGACGCTCGACTTCACCGAACGCGCCAGTATATTGGGAGCGCCGCTCGCGCTATGGCGGACGACGATTATGTCTATCTTAAGGGCCTCTATGTTCCGGCCCGTGTCTATTAAGGTTTCGCCCTTCTTTACGCTGGAGGCCTCTATCTCGACGTTTACGACGTCGGCCGAAAGCCTCTTCGCGGCGAGTTCAAAGGAAGTCCTGGTCCTCGTCGAGGGTTCGTAGAAGAGATTGACCACCGTCTTGCCGCGAAGCGCGGGGACTTTTTTGATCTGGCGGGTCGTGACCTCTTTAAAGCCCTGGGCGGTATATAAAATAAATTCGATCTCTTCTTTTGAAAGGTACTCGAGACCCAGAAGGTCCTTCTTCGTCCAGACCAGCTTGTTATCCATTACCTGCCTTTACCGCTTCGCTTTTCGCACAACACGACTTCATCCTTGCCATCCACTTCGCTCAACTTTACCTCGACAACCTCGTCGATCGACGTCGGCACGTTCTTCCCGACGTAATCCGCCCGTATCGGCAGTTCCCTGTGGCCCCTGTCGACCAGGACCGCTAGCTGTATCTGGGCGGGACGGCCGAAATCCACAAGCGCGTCGAGCGCGCACCTTACCGTCCTGCCTGTGTAGAGGACGTCGTCCACCAGGATTATCTTCTTGCCGTCTATCTCAAAATCTATCTCGGTGGCGTGAACTACGGGCTGTTCTGAGGCCTGCGTAAGGTCGTCTCTGTATAACGTAATATCGAGCGCGCCTACCGGGATTTTCTTGCCGCCTATTTCCTCTATCTTTCCGGCAAGCCTCTGGCCTATATAAGCGCCCCGGCATTTTATCCCGATGACGGCGATCTTGTCCATGGGTTTTACTTTCTCAATGATCTCATGGGCGAGGCGTTCTATAGTCCGCTCCATCGAATCTTTATCCAGGACCTTCGCCTTCTCTTTCAACGTCATTTTAACACCTCATTAAAAAAAATACCTGTTCATCTCACAAATAAGATAAACAGGTCATGTCCTTGCATTTCGGTTCTCCTTTTTCGGCCTCTCAGGACCGATCTTTAAAAGGCTATATCTGCGTAAATAGTAGCACTGACTTTAAATTATGTCAACTGATTTTTTCGGGTATGTCGGGTACGTTCGGACGTCCAAGCAGAGATGCCTTCTTTAAGCACGGCCCGGAACATCCTTCCGTCGATCCGCGCGTCAAAAAAAGCCTTGACCCCTGTCAGGGTCATGGTGACCAGGATCTTTTTAACCATTGCCGGTCCTTGCCGGACCTGTTTCTTCCGGTTTTTTTACACCTTCGGCGGGAGGATGATCATCATCGCCTGAGACGATACAATGCAATATGATCGCCGCATAAAGCAATACCATCCCCGTCAACCCGAAAAACAATATTATCGGAACGGTATTAACCCCGGCCACGCCACATATAATTCCCGCTATCAGCGCTATGATTCCCATAACGCCCGCGATCACAAAAAGCATCCTTGAGATTATTTTGGGGTCGTTTTTTCCCTTTTCCATAGCCATTTCACCCAACCAGATTATATCTTAAGGCGGCATTCATGTAAAGCATGCGGCAGCGGTCCCCCTCTTTCATCCTTACGGATCCTTTTTCCTGGGCGGACTGAATAATAATATGACCAGGCGGATCATCAGATACGTCGGGGCAGGGAGGAACACTATAACGGCCCACGCATTATCGCCGGCAAACGCAAGCCCAAAGAGTATCCAGAATATAAAACTGAATATAAAGATCAGCGCATCCCGCGCTACAATTCTCAGTATGATCTTCTCCATAACGTTCTCGCTCCGGTGTCGGGCATGCCGGGGTTATACCACACTACACTAATTGATCACCCTTGCCTCTATGATCGCGACATCCAGCTCACGGACCAGGACGGACTTGACCTTTTCGGTCACCGTCTCCGCGGAACTGCCCCGCGCATCGATCGAGAGGGTTATCGCGCCTTCCTTGTCGTCGTAGACCGCGCTCTTAACGCGGTCTACGGACTTGCAGATAGCCGCTATCCTGTCTTTGCCCGCAGTGTCTACGGTTGCCGCACTGACGGTAATAATGGCTTCTTTGGGCCGAGCCGCTTCAGGCACGTAGCTTGCATCCCTTCCTACGATGGTCTCATGGTAGGACCGGACGACCTTTTCATCCCCGCCCGAACCCTGTCCAACAACGGTGACCAGCGAAAAAACTACGGCCAATAATATCTTTTTATTCATATTATTCTTTTCGCCCTTTGATCCGCGACTATTGCCTCCGACTCCGCCGGCTTTACTCTGACGTCATTAGCCCCTTGCCCTATGAGCACCGGTATCCGAATCTCCGACCATTTCGTAAAAGGAGCGGCGTTCCGTAGTCCATTGCGGCGGAAGGGACTTGAGCAGTGTCACGAGGTTGCTCGGGCCGCACATATCGACCGCGCACTTGAAAACATCCGGCGGGGACGCCTTGCGTCCGATCGGACGGACAGGAACGGCATTTTTTGCCGGCACCCGGCCGGAACGCGCTGTTTTGCGCGGCGTAAGGAGGTCTACGCCGGACCTAATCCGTTTTTTTGCATACGAGCTCCCACAAGAAGTACCCCGGGACGGGTACGCTAAGCCACCGTAAATACGCCGCCCATTCCTTTGCCGCAATATGCCGGGGAGCGTTAATACATCTCAGAAAACGATGCATAAGCGGAAATCGTATCGGCGACTTGCGCGATTCAAGTACTTCCAAACCGTATCTTCGCATTATTTCCAGCAGTTCCGCGTCGTTTCTGTACTCCCTGACATGGGTCGGATCAAGTGTCCACCGTCCCATGTTCCGGTAGAAATACCACCCGTACCATTTTTTAAAAACCGTGGAAAGATATAAGATCCCGCCTTTCCGCAAAATAGCCTTCAGTTCGCGGATCATCCTATCGTCGCTGTCCACATGCTCTATGACCTGTCCGGTAATTATGAAATCGACGCTATCCGGCGCGATGTTCTTAATGGCGCATGCGTCATCGGTAAAACAGCGTATCCTGCCGTCTATTTTCGATGCTATCGCGACCCGGTCGGACGAGCTGTCAAAGGCAAAGACCTCCCGCCCTTTCAGGTAACCTTTATCGCGCAAAGCGTACAAAACAGCGCCGTCTCCGCACCCCGCGTCAACAAGCCTTTGCCACGGGAAAAGATCCAGATGCTTTTTTAAAAGCGGCGGGATTTCGCCTGTATAAAGGTTGATGTGTTTTTTGGCGTAGGTTGCGTTATCCATATCTGAAGTGGCCATCAAAATGAAATCAATGTCATGGAAATTCCATGAGGCGGCAATTTTCTTCATGGCCGCCGCGCTCAATTTTCACTTATGATCTCTTTTAATTAAAGGCAGCTTACCTTAACCGTTTCTTCTTTTTATCTTATCTCTTGGCCCTCGCCCGGCGCATCGCGATGCTGATCTTCTTCCGGGTCGCGGCGGAGTGGCGTTTGCCGTACATCGGATTGTTTTGACCTTTCACGGCGAGTGACAACTTGCGCAAAACGGCTTTCGTATGCCGCTTTCCGTACATAGAGTTCTTTTTACCTTTCTGCGCTAAACCGATCTTCCTCCTCGTCGCCTGCGAATGCTTTCTCATCATATGCTCCTCCTGTTAATGGACTGTCCGGTACGGATCGCGCACTGCGCGACCAACCACAAAAAAAGATGTGCGTTCATGACCACCGCGGCAAGCGCGCCTTTACGCCTTGATCAGTATCGTCAACGCCTCCGGCCACTCAAAATCGATTAAGCGGTACGTCACCGTTACATTATCCCCGACGTTGAGGTCATCGAATGTCACAGGTTTGGCGCCTTTTGATACCTTCGTCTTTCCGGAAATCGATATATTTTTTTCATCCGTTCTCAGGGCCCTGTAATCACCAAACCATCTTACGACGATCGCCATGTCCATTTTATCTATGGATACGATCTTGCCGGTTATACTCCCCGTTTGATCTCCATGCGCTCTGCCATGGCAACCGATAGTCATGGCGAGCATCACAACTATGGCGAATGTTATTGCTATGCGTCTATCTTTCATTGACCCGCGCCTTTCCTGAAACGCATGATAGTCTGCACGCACTCGTTCTTGTACGCGGCGCAATTATCCACGAACGACTGCGGGACATATTGCGGTCCCAATGCCTTGAAAATATTTTCGGATTTTTCGAACAACTGGCCCGCCTGAACGTAAAGCCCGATGGCCGCCTCCACCGTCTCCTTCGACATTTTGCCGCTCAGCATCTCTTGCGCCTGCTTCACCAGCCTTATCGCCAGGTTCAGGTCGGTTATCGCCTCATCGCGCGCACTCTCGGGAGTTTTCCCGATAGCTGCCTCGACACTGAAGAAACAACAGGATCCCAATACCAGAACGGTTGCCGCTATCGCGATGCTTCGCATCTTCATAGAGTTTCCTCCTTAAAATCTAACGGGCCGCAGATATCTCCGCCCCCGGTTCGTCTGTAGGTAATTTTGGTATGTTCTTCGCGGCGAGATACAATCCGTAGAGAAATAACGCGACAACTATCACGCAGATCGCCGATCCGATGACGACTAAGAAGATATCCGCCTTATCGGGCCGTCTCGTGTCCGCCTTGAGTTCCGCCTGCCGCTTCTGTTCCATGGCATCATGCTCTGCGCGCAATTGTTGTGCTCGATAAATGACATATAGGCTCTTCGTTTTTTCCGCATTGCCGCGCGCTTCGATAAACGCTTTATTCCATGCAGATTTTACGGCATTATCTTCCGCGATTTCCCGGGTAGCTATTTCGGAAAACTGTTCATCCAAGTTATCCACGCCGTGCCTCCATGTTTTTAGCGCTGCCCGCCGGGATCACAGCGCGCTCTATCCTGCGCCAGCGCAGTCCGCAGCGGATCCGAAAACGCCTTATCCTCTATCCTCTTATCATAGAAGAGCTTTGTAATATCCACCCTGTTCCAGCGTTGTTTTATTTCCTGAAGAGCCGGCAAGTTGTCCGATTCCATTCCTTTGGTTTTCCAGTCTGAATATATAATGAGCGCGGAATCGGCATTCTTGGTCTTCTTGATAATCCTTAAAAATTGTTCCGGTTCGCTTTTGATGAAAGCCAGATGAACGACAATGGCCTTGTATTTGGCTCCCGCGGCCTTTACCATCAGATCATCTTCGTCTTTTGCCGTGTATGCGGTATAGTCGCACAATGCGAGCGTCTCTTTCGTCTTTTCGATAAATTGCCGGTCATCGCTCACGATGAGCGCCCTTTTCTGCAGGAGGAGCTGTACCTTCGAGACAAGCTCATTTCCGTCATAAGGCTTGGTAATGAAGCCGTCAACGCCCATGGCTTCAAAAGTGTCCCTCATCCCCGTCCTGCCGGTGAGAATGAGTATCGGAATATCGGCACGCGCGGGCATCGATTTCATAAGCTTGAAGAACTCAAAACCGTCAATCCGCGGAAGCATCACATCGAGTAGCACAAGGTCCGGTTTTATTTTTAAAAAGACGTCCCACCCTTTCTCTCCGTCCGAGGCCGAAATAGTTTCAAACCCCGCCGCTTGTAATCTGAACGACACGACGGCAATATGATCAGGCTCGTCGTCAATAACCAAAATCTTTTTGCCCTTTAGGTCTCCCATGCAAATGACTCCGTTATCTATTTTCAACAACGCTCTTTGCGAGCGCGTAGAAGTGTTTGAAGACATCGCGACGGCCGATCACCCCGGCCAGTTTTTCGTTCTCACATACGGGAAGCGTATGGATATTTCTCTTCTTCATCAGATAGATGATCTCGTCAAGGGTCGCGTCTTTACTTATTGAGATCGTTTCCGTCGTCATCGCGAAATTTATCTTTGGATTTATCGCATCGGATTCCTTCTCCATCTTGATGCGCCCCATCCTTATGATATCCATGAGGGTAAAAAGATCCGTTGAGGTGATTATCCCGAGCAGCTTTCCGTCCGGTCCGGCTACGGGAAATCCGCTCACCCTCTTCTTTATCATTAGATCCGCGAGCGCGGCCAGATCCATATCCTTATCTACCGTTATCACGTCCCGCGTCATGATGTCTTCCGCCTTCAATGCCTCCAGCTTCTCATGAAGCTTATTTACCAACGGCTGCGCCATCTCTGCCATAACCCCTCCAATGTTATTTATATCGTAACGCTTTTTCTATCTTGGCGATCAGCGCGTCTTTTTCTATCGGCTTCACCAGATAGTCTACCACCCCTACCTTATACGCATTTAACTTATCGTCATCCCTGCCCAATGCAGAGAGTACGATAATAGGTATGCTTTTTGCTTTAGGGTCGGCATTAAGCGCCTTGCACGCATCGATGCCGCCGACGTTCGGCATCAGGATATCGAGCAGTATCACATCCGGTTCGAACGAATTCACCTGGGCCACAATGCCATTCGCATCCGACAGGGTCATCACCTCGTATTTGCCGGAATCTTCCAGGTTTAGTTTCGTAATCATGAGAAAATCTTCCTCATCATCCACTATCAGCACCTTCCTCTTATCCATTGAGGCCTCCTTTCGAGATTTTCATGGCGATAATGACCTTCGTGCCTTTTCCCTCGACGCTCGTGATTTTAATACAGGCATTTTGCATATCCAGCAGGCTCCTGGTGACCGAAAGCCCCAGGCCGCTTCCCCGGGCCCCTTTAGTCGTAAAGAAAGGATCGAATATCTTTCCCATTATCTTCCCGGGTATGCCGGTGCCGGTATCTTCTATCTCTACCGCGACGGCCTCTTCGCCGCTCATGAAATACTTGCTCTCTTGCGAGCAGCGCTCCCACTCCGTTGTCACCATCCGGATAACGCTGGAGCGCAGAAAAAGCTTCCCGCCTCCAGGCATCGCCTGGAAGGCGTTGATCAATATGTTGATAAATACCTGCTCCATCTTGCCTTTATCCACCAATGCGAGCGGCAGTCCGCCGTCAAATTCCTTCACGATCTTCACGCCTTCCTGCTTCACGTGATATCTCATTAGGGAGACGGACTTATTCAGGATGGCGTTTATATCCGCGGGCGATATGTCGAGGGCCTCCGCCTTGGAGAACTCCAGGAGCGAGCGCACAATGTCATCCGCCCTTTTTATGTTATCCTTGGTCACCCGCAGAACTTGCGCGATATCCTTACGGCCTTTGGGGAACTTATCTTCGAGGTAATTCACGCTCTGCAGGATGATGCCGAGCGGATTCTTGACTTCGTGAGCGACGCCGCTTGCCAATGTGCCGACCGCTTCCATCTTTTCCGCCTGGATGAGCTGGTCCTGCGCGCGTTTAAGTTTCGCGTATGCGTCACGAAGCGCCATTTCCGTCTTCTTGCGCAATGTTATATTATGAAAGATGGTGGCAAACCCCGTTATTTTACCATCGCCGTCTTTGACCGGCGAAACGGTCAAGGATACGTCAATCAGAGTTCCGTCTTTTTTCAGCCGTTTTGTCTCGAAGCGCGCAACAGCTTCTCCGCGCATTAATTTTTTGTTTACGCCAGCCATCTCAAAAACCCTGTCCGGAGGAACTATAATAGATATATTGGAGCCGGTCGCCTCATCCCTGGAATAACCATACATCTTCGTGGCGGCATTATTCCAGCTTGTAATAGTGCCGCCCAGGTCCCTGCCTATAATAGCGTCGTCCGAATGCTCCACGATCGCCGCAAGACGCTCCATGGCCGTTTCCATCTTCTTGCGCTCCGTGATATCGCGGCCTTCCGGAATAAGAAATATGACCTTGCCGGATTCGTCCGTGACCGGCCTCAGAGAAAAATCCACGTAATGCAGCGCCCCGTGCTTATCGATATGGGTCGCCTCGAAGCGTACGCACTCTCCCCTGGCGGCGCTATGCACCGCCTGCTTCAGCTTATCCTGGAGTGCCGGCGAATGTATCCACCACGGAGTATCCCAGAACGGCTTCCCGAGGACATCATGAGCTTCATAACCGCTGAACTCAAGGGCCGTCCTGTTAGCATCCACCAGGACCCCTTCAACAGTCATAAGGCCGACGAACTGAAAGGCCTGGTCAAAAATGGCGCGCAGTTTCCGCTCGCTTTGCCGGAGCGCTCTCTCGAACTGCTTGCGCTCCGAAATATCGAGATAGATACTTAAGAAATATTTTTGGCCCTCACGGACGATCAATGCCGAAGAGATGATAACGTCTTTTGCGGCCCCTGTTTTGGCGGTTATCCTTGCTTCCGTCTTATGGAACCGCCCGTTCTTGATAAGTTCCGCCAGGCCTTCCCGGGCTTTCTGCCGGTGTTCCGGATCGCGGTAGATAAGATCCATGAAATCTCTGGATGCGTTCGCCTCCTCCATGGAATAGCCGGTAAGCTGTTCCATGGCGGCATTATAGATATAAAAACGCCCTGCCTCGTCGCTAAAAGCGACCCCTTCCCGGATCGTGACGAGCACGTCCCTGAGATACTGCTCCCATATGTATTCCGGCCAACCCCCGCCCTTATCGCTCATCATCACCTCAGTAACCATGCCTGATTTACGGCAGCTTCAGCGCCGGACGCCCAGGAGTTTTTTAATCTCGTCCCTTAAAAACGCGCCGTTGATCCTCGAATCATAAAAAAGAGCGGCCCCCGCGGACGTCCACTTAATCCTGAGCTCGTCTATAAGGGCCGTGCTGTTGTCCTCCGTGCCCTTCACATGCGCATCCGAATAAATAACGACCTTCGCGCCGCTGTTTCTGGACGCATTCATTTTCGCCATAAAATCTTTCGGAGATGACGAAATGAGGGCAAGGTGGGCCACAAATATCTTGCGCCGCATGTCCGCGCTCTTCATTATAACGGTGCCCTCATCCGCAACCTCATCTGCCTCATAGCCGCAGTCTTTTAACGCGGCCTTTATCTTCGTGACAACGAAAGGGACCTGCGCCAAAATTACGGCCCTGCTCTCCAGGTGGAACGAGACTTTCGACAAGAGCATATCCAGATCGAACGGCTTTTCTATAAAATCAGCGGCCCCTATCGCCTCGAAGGTGGCTTTCATCCCGGCCCTGGCGGAAACTACCACGATCGGTATTTCCAATCCAGCGGAACCATTTCTGACCGTCTTAAAGAACTCGAAACCGTCCATGACCGGCATCATTATATCCAGCAGTATCAGATCGGGCCGCTGCCGCTGCATGCTTTCCAGGCCTTCAACGCCGTGCGATGCTACCGATATCTCATAGCCCTTACTGGCGAACCGCATTTCCATGACTTCCGCCATGTCAGGCTCGTCGTCGATTATCAGTATTCTCTTACCCATTACTGTTCCTCCCGTTTTTATTGACGCGTTTTGAAAATAAAACCGGCTCCGGTATTTTCCGCCGGCAGATGCGGCGCGAGTATTACAAAAACACTTTTCTGCGCACCGTTATTTCGATAGAGCGTGGGCCCGGTACATCCAACTGCTTCAGGACGTCATCATAGCTCTTTGTCCCGACCGGCACGTTATTCAGCGATATCACCTCGTCGCCGGCCTTCAGGCCGGCCCGGTCGGCAAGCGAGTACTCCTTCACATACGAAACAACGATCCCCTCCGCTCCGGCCTTCATGGAAAATCCGGCTAATTCTGGAGCCCGGGCCGCATCAAGCCCTGCTTCCCCGCCGAGCCAAAGCGAGCGTTCCTTTTCAAAGGTCACGCGGACCGGACCACCCGATCTTTCGAGTAGCAGGTCGACGGCCGTGAACAATCCGACATAACCGGTGTCGGTTCCTTCCACGCTCACCAGATAATCGTCGATCTCGGCGCCCGCCCTGGCCGCCCGCGAGGACTGTATCACATCCAGCACCTTTATCTTCCTGAAGTAGCTCTTACTGTCCGAAGCGCCGAGCAGGAGACCGAAGAGGCGCGCCACTTCCTCGGTCTTGCGGGCGTTTTCCGACAACGTCTCTTTGTCATCCATCAGGCCGGTCGTGCCGGGGCCGTAACGCTCATGATAGGGGACCACCTGATCGGTTGCGGAGTTCTTCTCAAGAGCATTCTG
>JAQUSE010000216.1 GCA_028715235.1 Candidatus Omnitrophota bacterium
TTCGATAACGGCAGGCAGCTGGGGCAGTGATGGTGGACCTCTAATATCCTCGGGACCTTCATGGCTTCAGCCAGCGCGAAACCAAGCGACTGGTTCCCTATGAACAACCTGGCGCCTTTTATTACTCTGGCATATTCAAGGAGGTCCTTGGTAGGATGCCATGGTATCTTCAATCCTATCACATTACGGAATTTTTCATATTCGTGTTCGAGGCCGGCAAATACGCACCTCTCCTCAAGCCCTTCCAGGATATTCCAGTTTAAAGGCACATCCCTGTCCCTGAAGGTATTGTTAACTACGATCTCCGCGGTCTTTATGGGCCTGATATTTTCCAGCCATGGGCGGGAGAGGTCGAAGTCTACGGAGAATGCCTTAAGATGCCATCTTGCTATGTGGTCGTAGCAGGCGAATATTTCCCGGAATTTATCGAGGTTATAGTCTATATGCTCGTTATTGTAGCGGCGGACATCGGCAAGGTACGGCTGGGTCTTCAGCAATTCTATCATCTGCTCCAGCGACTTGTCCGTGAAGACCCTCGTTTCTATGCCTGGGGTGTTATTGGAAAGGTATAATTTGCCTCCGCCTAAGGCTATTATAGTGGGCAGGCTGAAGATGATGTCGCCGAGGTTCCCGCTATGTTTGAATGTTTTTATGCCGGAGCCGTCCTTTTTTCTGAATATGCCGGGTATCTTCATATGATTATGGGATTTTACCTTAATTACAGCGGTTCTGCAACAGATATTCGGCAAAATATTTTGTATTGTATTATAGGGCCGTATTTGTTAATATAATAAAACTTTACAAAGGAGGGCCTGTGAAAGCATTAATAACATACTATTCGTACAGCGGTAACACCGATAAGGTGGTCAAGATATTCGCCGATGTAATTAGGCAGAAGGGCGAAGTCGATGTGCAGAGGCTGAAACCGGTAAATGAGATAGAGGATTTCGGCGGGCAGTGCCGGGCCGCTTTTACCAAAAAGAGGGCGGAGCTGAAAGAGGGCGTCAATTATGATGCGAGCCATTACGACCTGATCCTATTAGGCTCTCCCGTATGGGCATTCGCTCCTACGCCGGCGTTAAACACCTATCTCGATAAGATATCCGGCCTGAACGGCAAGAAGGCGATACTGCTTCTCACTTCAGGAAGCGGCCTTGGCGTTAAGAGATGTTTCAACAATATAAAGACCGTTCTCCAGAATAAAGGCGTGACGGACATAAGCGAGATAAACATACCGGACAGGAAATTAAAGGACGAAACCTTTATCGCGTCTGCGATAAAGAAAGTCGTAGGGTAATATGCGCGTTGCGATGTACTATAGTAATAACGACGTCCGTCTCGAAGAGAAAGAGCGGCCCGCGCCCGGCGCAGGCGAGATACTGGTGCGTATCGAGGCGAGCGGGATATGCGGGACCGATTGCCTGGAGTGGTACCGGATACACAGGGTTCCTCTTGTCCTTGGGCATGAAATAGCGGGCGTCATAGTCGAAGCCGGGAAAGGCGTTAAGCGGTACAAAGTAGGCGACAGGGTTTCGGTCTCTCATCATGTGCCGTGCGGCAAATGCCGGTTCTGCCGCGCCGGGCATGAGACGGTCTGCGATATGCTGCGTAAGACGAATTTTGACCCGGGCGGGTTTTCCGAATTCGTCCGCGTCCCGAAGATAAACGTCGAAAAAGGCGTATACATCATCCCGAAGAACGTCTCTTTTGAGGAAGCGACATTTATAGAACCGCTTGCCTGTGTGATCAGAGGGCAGAGGCTCGCGGGGATGAAAAAAGGCAAGAGCGTTCTCGTGATCGGCGGCGGAATATCGGGGCTGCTTCATATAAAGCTTGCCAGGTCGGCCGGGGCCGGCCGTATTTTCGCTACGGATATATCGGATTTCAGATTGAAAGCCGCTAAGAAGGCAGGCGCTGATCTCGCAATGAATGCCGCCGAATACACGCCGGAGCGGTTGAAAGATATGAACGGCGGTTTGCCGGCAGACCTCGTCGTCATCTGCGCCGGGGCCGCTTCCGCGATGGAACAGGGGCTTAAGTCGGTCGAGCGCGGCGGCACGGTCCTGATATTTGCGGCAACGGGTAAAGGAGTGACGATCCCGCTTTCCGTTAACGATCTTTTTTGGAGGAATGAAGCCACTATTACGAGTTCTTACGCCGGAAGCCCGGACGACCACCGGGAGGCATTGAAAAAAATTGCCTCGAAAAAGGTCAAGGTATGTGATATGATAACGCATCGGTTCGGCCTTGAGGACGCTGTCAAAGGGTTCAGGCTGGTCGCGGAAGCGAAAGAATCGATCAAGGTGATAATAGAGCCGCAGAAATAAAAATAGACAGGTAAATATAAGGAAACTATGGCTACACCGCTTGAAAGATGGGTCGAGGAACAGGAACGGTTGACAAAGCCGAAACGCGTCTATTGGTGCGACGGCTCGGAAGAGGAAGCGCACCGTCTTATAGAGATAGGGATGAAGGAAGAGAAGATAGCCGGCAACCCTGTATTCTATGAACTCAATAAGAAGACGTTCCCCAACAGCTATCTCCACAGGAGCCACCTGACGGATGTCGCCAGGACGGAACACCTGACATACGTATGCCATAACGACAAAGAGACCGCGGGGCCTAACAACAACTGGATGGACCCTAAGGAAGCCAAGTCGACTATGCGCGCTCTCTCCGACGGGTGCATGCGCGGCAGGACTATGTATGTCCTTCCTTATATGATGGGACACCCCCAATCGCCGTATTCCAAGGCGTGCATCCAACTGACCGACGTATCGTATGTCGCCGTAAGCATGAGGATAATGACGCGGATGACGGAAGCGGCCATCGACAAGATAGGTAAGAGCGAGGAATTCGTCAAGGGCCTGCATTCGGTAGGCGATTTCGAACCTCATAAACGTTTTGTAATGCATTTTCCCGACGAACATTTTGTATGGAGCATAGGTTCCGGCTACGGCGGCAACGCTCTTTTGGGAAAGAAATGTTTTTCTCTAAGGATCGCCTCATGGCTCGGCCTTAAAGAGGGCTGGCTCGCCGAACACATGGTAATCATGGGAGTCCAGGACCCGCAGGGAAACATCACATACATGGCCGCGGCTCTCCCGAGCGCTTGCGGCAAGACCAACCTCGCGATGCTCGAATCGGTCCTGCCTGGATATAAGGTATGGACCCTGGGCGACGATATAGCGTGGCTTAATATCGGCCCGGACGGACGGCTGTGGGCGATAAACCCGGAGGCAGGATTCTTCGGAGTGGCGCCCGGGACGTCTATGAAGACCAATCCAAACATGATGAAGACCCTTAAGAAAGGGACTTTCTATCCGACGTTATTTACAAATACGGCGCTTAATACCGATACGAATGAGCCGTGGTGGGAGGGGTTGAACGGGGACGCGCCGGTGCACATGGTCGATTGGCAGGGAAGGCCCTGGGATACTACGATGAACACGAAGGCCGCTCATCCGAATTCCAGGTTTACGGTATCGGTATCGCATGCCCCGACGCTTTCTCCCGAATATGATAATCCGAAAGGCGTGCCCATATCCGCCATAATATTCGGAGGCAAAAGGACGTCGATGCTGCCGCTTATAGTCGAAGGGTCGGACTGGCAGAATAACGT
>JAQUSE010000217.1 GCA_028715235.1 Candidatus Omnitrophota bacterium
TATCCTCGTCCCTCTGCGAAACGCGTCCTGATGGACCTCTAAGGTATCTTTTCCGTATTCAAGATCATATGTTACAGAGTAAGTCTTGTGAGGCAGTTTGCCTTTTTTCCTTACAGGGACTATGCCCGCCCCTATCTTGTAGGCGACGGCAGCGCCGAATAGGAACCCGCGCGCCTCAACACTCAGGACAAAGTCTACTTTCTTGTCCTTGTATCTGTCCGCTATAGTATCGACGACACGCTTAAAGGCGCGTTTGTCTTTTAAAAGAGTGGTGATGTCCTTGAATATAATGCCTTTCTTCGGAAAGTCGGGAATGTCTCTTATATAAGATTTTAATTCAAGCATATGCTCTCCTTATCGCTTCGCCGCGGCATCCTTTTCCTGCTGGACTATGAATTCGCGCATCTTTCTCATCGCCGCGGATTCTATCTGTCTGACTCTTTCCCAGGTGATACCGAAATGCTTCGCGGTATCCCTTAATGTATGCGGAACCCCATCCTTAAGACCGAACCTCAGCGACAATATCTTCTGCTCCCTCTTCGACATCTTTTCAAGCAAGCCCTTTATCCGCTCCTGCGTCAGGAAGTTAGAGAGCTCATCGGCCGCGGAGGTCATGTTCTCATCCTCTATGAGATCAAGGAATTCGGTGGATCCCTCCTCGCCTACGGGAGCGTTAAGGCTTGATATGCCGGATACCATTCTGTTGAGCTGCTTCACGCGCTTTATCGGCAACTTCATCCTTTTTGATATCTCGTTAAGTTTCGGTTTACGTTTAAGGGAATTAGTAAGATGCTCGGAGACTTTTTTGAAACGCATCAGGAGTTCGATTATATACACCGGCATCCTGACGGTCTTGCCCTGATTGGCTATCGCTCTCGAAATATATTGTCTTATCCACCAGGCGGCGTATGTAGAGAACCTGTAGCCCTTCTTCGGATTGAACTTCTCGACCGCCTTCATTAAACCGAGGTTCCCCTCCTCGATCAGGTCAAGCATAGATACGCCCAGATGCGAGTACTTCTTGGCAATGTTTATAACAAGGCGAAGGTTAGACTGTATCATCTTGGCCCGTGCCTTGCCATCGCCCTTCTTTATTCTGTTGGCGAGAGATATCTCTTCCTCAGGGGTGAGAAGTGGCAGCTTCTTTATATCTTTTAGATACAGTCTTATTGCATCCATATTTCTAGTTATAAGTTGTAAGTTATAAGCTGTAAGATTTTTTTACTTAAAACTTACACCTTATAACTTCCTATTTTTTTTTGCTCTCCACCGCCGCCTGCGCCGCCGCAAGACGCGATATCGGCACTCTGAAAGGCGAACAGCTTACGTAATTCATTCCGACGCGGTGACAGAACTTGACGCTGTCAGGATCGCCGCCGTGCTCGCCGCATATACCCACTTTCAGCACCTTGCGTGTCGCTCTTCCGCGCTCTATGCCGAGTTTTATAAGCTCACCGACTCCGTCCTGGTCGATCGTCTGGAACGGATCCGCCGGCAGTATCTTAGAGTTCAGGTAGTCCGGCAGGAAACCGCCTATATCGTCCCTGCTGAACCCGAACGTCATCTGAGTGAGATCGTTCGTCCCGAATGAGAAGAACTCGGCCGTCTGGGCCATCGAACCGGCCTGCAGAGCCGCGCGCGGGATCTCTATCATCGTCCCGTACATAAACGGCAATTTTTTCAGGCCGAATTTCATCATTACCTCTTTATGGACCTTATCCACAATGACCTTCTGGTTGTCCAATTCGCTCTTTGCGCAGGTAACCGGTATCATTATCTCGGGGTCGACCTTTTTTCCGGCCTTTATCAATTCCGCCGAAGCCTCAAGTATAGCACGCACCTGCATCTCCGTTATCTCAGGATATGTGATACCCAGACGAACACCTCGGTGTCCTAACATAGGGTTATTCTCGCGTAGCCCCTCTGCCCTCTTATTAAGTTCACCCATGTCGACGCCCAGCTCCTCAGCCAGCGCCTTCAACCTGTCTTCGCTGTGCGGCACGAATTCGTGGAGCGGAGGATCGAGAAGCCGTATCGTGACAGGGAACCCGTCCATCGCTTCGAGCGTTGCCTTTATATCCTTCTTGACGAACGGGAAAAGTTCGTCGAGCGCCGATCGCCGTTCGGCCTCAGTCTTCGACATTATCATCTTGCGAAGAAGGAACAGCGGCTTATCACTGCCTTCTCCGTAAAACATGTGCTCTGTCCTGAAAAGGCCTATCCCCTCCGCGCCGAACTTTATTGCCTGAGCAGCGTCTTTCGGGGTATCTGCATTGGTGCGGACCTTCAGAACGCGGACTTTATCGACAAGCTTCATAAGTTCCGTATATGATCTGTTATTATCGATATCCACATCGACAAGCGGCAACTTACCCTGATAAACCACTCCCTTTGTCCCATTGAGGCTTATCCAATCGCCCTCTTTTACCACAACGCCTTTCTTGGTCTCAAAGGACTTGCCGTCCTCGCCGACTTCGAGATCGCTGCAGCCTACTATACAGCATTTTCCCCATCCGCGCGCTACAAGCGCCGCGTGCGAAGTCATGCCGCCCTTGCATGTCAGGATCGCCTGCGCTTTATGCATACCGTCTACGTCTTCAGGCGACGTCTCTTCACGCACGAGGATGACCTTCTCCCCTCTCGAAGCCCACTCAACCGCGTCGTTTGACGTAAATACCGCGCGTCCTATGGCGCCGCCGGGGCCAGCCGGCAGGCCTTTTGCTATCGGCGGAGTGGCAAGCTCTTTCTTCGGATCGATCATGGGAAGCAGCAATTCGACAAGCTGATTCGGCGCAACGCGCATTACAGCCGTCTGTGCATCTATAAATTTATCCTTATACATTTCGACTGCCATGCGCACTGCCGCTACACCGTTACGCTTTCCGACGCGGCATTGCAGCATGAATAACTTCCCCTTTTCGATAGTGAATTCTATATCCTGCATGTCCTTATAGTGCTTTTCAAGCCTCGTCTTAATACTGTCGAGCTCTTTATAAATATCGGGCATGATCTTCTGAAGTGTCGGCATGGACTTGCTCTGATCGTTCTTTGAATAGTCATTTATCGGCCCGGGCGTGCGTATACCTGCCACAACATCCTCACCCTGAGCATTGACCAGATATTCACCGTAGAACTGGTTCTCGCCGTTGCCGGGGTTGCGGCTAAAGGCAACTCCCGTGGCGCAATCGTCGCCCATATTCCCGAATACCATCGTCTGGACAGTAACGGCCGTCCCCCATTCATCGGGTATCCTTTCAATACGGCGATACTCGAATGCGCGTTTGCCGTTCCAGCTCGAGAAGACCGCCCCTATGCCGCCCCAAAGCTGCTCTTCGGCGCTGTCAGGGAACGGTTTGCCAAGGACATTGTTTACCGTTTTCTTAAATTCTGCAACCAATGCCTTAAGATCCGCCGCCGTAAGGTCGGTGTCCGACTTATAACCCTTTGAATGCTTAACCTGATCAAGCTTCTCGTCAAGGATCTTGCGTATCCCTTTGCCGCCTTTAGGCTCAATGCCCGCGGCCTTCTCCATGACAACGTCAGAGTACATCATATGAGCCGCCTGTAAGCATCGTAAGCGAATCTCTCGTTTCCGGTCTGTTTTATGAGCCCCTG
>JAQUSE010000218.1 GCA_028715235.1 Candidatus Omnitrophota bacterium
GGTTAGCTAGAGTGGTCACGTTTTGTTCCATAGCTATCCTCAATATAGCATAATACCTGGCGTCATAATCATTGATGTAAAACAACTGATAGGGCAGCACATAAAGGCTTCTTACGGGCGCGGGAAGATTATTATAGGCGTGGCCGTCTTCCGGTCCGTACGGTATATGGCCTTCGGTAAAATTCTTCACCTCCGGGCTTATTATCGAGAGTATCTTTCCCTCAAGCAGGCGCGGATGGTCCCTGTTGATATAATAGGCCCACAGCTTCATCAACTCCGATTTCTTATTCCGCGAATAGTCCGTAACGGGAATAAGCTTGGGCTGTCCTGTCGTACCGCTCGTTATCCCGAAGAATACCACTTTGTCGGAGGTCAGTATGTTCGATTCGCCTTTGGCCATCCTGTCGATAAGCGGACGAATCGACTCATAGGTTATAATAGGGACTGTAGCCCGATATTGCCGAACGGACCCTATATTAGCAAAACCGTATTTCCTGCCGTACTCCGTATCTTTGTTCCGGGCAAGATATTCTAATAGTACCCGCTCCTGGGCATACCCCGGATCCTTCGTCGATCGTTCAAAAGCCCGGGCCTTCGGGGCCAGAAAGCTTAAGGCTATATTTATAAGGTTCAAACTCCCTCCCCCCGTACTTATATATTTCTTTATCCCTGTTTCTGTCTCGTGGCGATATCGACCCAAACGGCTAAAAGAAGGATCATGCCTTTGATTATATACTGGTATGTAATATTGGTGTCCATGAGGCTCATGCCGTTGTCGAGGCTCGCCATGATGAGCGCGCCTACGACAGACCCGAAGATCGTGCCTTCGCCGCCCATGAGCGATGTGCCGCCGATAACTGCCGCGGCGATGACGTCGAGTTCCATGCCCTGCCCCGCGGAAGTCGTAGCCGCGTTGAGCCTCGAGGCCAGGACCAGCCCTGACATAGCGGTAATGCCGCCGAAGACCGCGAAGAGCATCATGATCTGTTTCTTAATATTGACTCCGGACAGCGACGCGGCGTCCGGGTTGCCGCCGATGGCGTAGAGCTGCCTGCCGAAGACCGTCTGCCGCGCGATGAAGTTGAAGACTACCGCTAGGATCACCATGAGAAGGACCGCATACGGGATACCCCTGTTATGGACCATTATGGCGAGAAATCCGGCGGCTACCAGGATCATCAGCGCCGTCTTTGCGATATCGATTAGTAAAGGTGTTACCTTAAACCCATACTGCGCGCGCAGCATCCTTTTATAATAATGGGCGAAGAGATACCATGCCGCCGCAAAGACGCCTATTATTACGCTCAAGTGCGGCGGGACATAACTCTGGCCTATCGACCTGAATGCGTCTGAAAGCGGCGCTATCGTCGCGCCGCCGGTAATGCCAAGGACCGCGCCGCGGAATATCATCATGCTGGCGAGCGTGACGATGAACGACGGCACCATGCGGTAAGCGACCCAGAAACCGTGCCAGACGCCGACGAGGAGCCCGGCCGCCATTGCCGCAGTCATGGCAAGCGGTGTCGGCCACCCCGTCTTGACCTGTAAAAACGCGGCGATCGCCCCCACGAAGGCGGCCACCGAACCGACGGAAAGGTCGATATTGCGCGTCACTATTATGAGCGTCATGCCGATGGTTATGATTGCTACAGCGACAGTCTGGACAAAAAGGTTCGACAGGTTCCTCGGAGAGACGAATACGCCCTCGGTCAGCACTGTAAATATCAGCCATATCGCGACAAGCGCTATGAGCATCGTATATTTGCGGAAGTGCTGCAGCATGTCTTTCTTCATATCTTATTTACCTCCCGTAGCGTGATACATTATCTTCTCCTGGGTAGCTTCCGCTATCTTAAGTTCGCCCGTGAACCGGCCTTCATGCATGACGAGCACGCGGTCGCAGATGCCCAGTATCTCGTTCATTTCGGACGATATGACGATAACTCCAACGCCGTGGTCCACAAGCTCGTTTATGATATTATATATCTCCACCTTCGCGCCGACGTCTATGCCGCGTGTCGGCTCATCCAGTATAAGGACCTTTGGTTTTGTCATAAGCCACTTCGCCAACACGACCTTCTGCTGGTTGCCTCCGCTCAATGCCTCTGTCTGCTGTTCGACCGACGGCGCTTTTATATGTAATTCTTTGGAATATTTTTCCGCCGATTTCACTTCTTCATTCTCGTTGACAACGGTATTTTTAGCGATTGCATGGAGGCTCGCAAGCGAGATGTTCGTCTTTATGTCTTCGGCGAGCACGAGGCCGTAGCGCTTCCTGTCTTCGGAGGCGAGGCTCATACCGGCGGCGATGGCTTCGCCCGCGTCGCGGGGCGATATCTCTTTCCCTTCCAGGAAAAGCTCACCCGACACATGACGGCCCCAGAAATGGAAGAGGCTCATCGCGAACTCCGTGCGGCCGGCTCCTACAAGACCTGCCATCCCGAGGATCTCGCCCTTATATAGTTTGAAGTTCACATCCGCTATCGTCTTATTTATATCGGGGTCGTAGACCGTCCAATTCTTCACCTCTAAGAGGACACCGTCCGGCGTATGCGGTTTCCGCGGGTATACATTGGTAAGCTCTCTTCCGACCATCAGGGCAATGAGTTTATTTTCGTCAAGTTCGGCCTTGTCGCGCGTAGCTATAGTCTTGCCGTCGCGGAGAATCGTAATGCGGTCGGCGATATCGAACACTTCTTTCAAGCGGTGCGAAATATATATGCACGTAACGCCTTCGCTCTTCAGTTTCTTCAGGATATTGAGAAGCTTTTCCGCTTCCCCTCCCGAAAGCGCGGCAGTCGGTTCGTCCAGGACCAGGATCTTCGCCTCTTTCGACAGCGCCTTCGCTATCGCGACGAGCTGCTGCTCTCCAACGCCCAGATACGAAACAGGGCTTACAGGGCTCACTTTCAGGCCGACATGCTCAAGATAATCCTGCGCCTTTTTTACCGATTCATCCCAGTTTATCACGCCTCTGGAAGCGATCTCGTTGCCGAGATATATGTTCTCGACTATGGAGAGCTGTTTTACAAGCGCCAATTCCTGGTAGATTATCGCCACACTCGCGCGCTCGCTGTCCTTTATCGACTTGAAACGTATCTCGCGCCCGTCAATAAGTATGTTTCCAGAATATTCGCCCGCGGGATATACGCCGCTTAAGACTTTCATAAGCGTCGATTTCCCTGCCCCGTTCTCGCCCACGAGGGCGTGGATCTCACCGCGCCTTACACTGAACGTAACGTCATCCAGGGCGCGCACGCCTGGAAATTCCTTGGAGATACCCCTCATCTCGAGTATATTGTCGTCGGGCATACTTTATACCCTCTCTTCTTTGAAACCTATTTTTTATAGACCTTATCTTTCGAGATATAACCGCTATTTATCAGGACTTCGTCTATATTGGCTTTATCGACTACGACCGGCGTCAAGAGTATAGAAGGCACGTCCATCTTCTTATTATTATCGACCGAGTTCGTTTCGGGCTTTTCCCCTCTTACCATCTTTATAGCCGTCTCGATCGCAACGCGCGCCTGTTCCCGCGTATTTTTGAACACCGTCATCGCCTGCGTTCCCGCCATGATGCGCTGGGCGGCCGTATCCTCGGCGTCCTGACC
>JAQUSE010000021.1 GCA_028715235.1 Candidatus Omnitrophota bacterium
GCTTACCAGGTCTATAGGGAAGGTCCTGTATGACCCGAAGATAGATATAATCGTAGAACTCATAGGCGGGATAAGGCCGGCAAAGGACGTCGTCCTGGAAGCGCTGCGCCAGGGGAAACATGTCGTAACGGCCAATAAGGCGCTATTGTCGGATTCCGGATACGAGATATTCAACCTCTCGAACGCGCTAGGGCTGTGCGTAGGTTTTGAGGCGAGTGTCGGCGGAGGCATCCCCATAATCCGCGCGATGAAGGAGGGCTTCGTCGCTAACAGGTTTGAGGTAATATACGGGATAATAAACGGGACCAGTAATTTCATATTGTCGAAGATGGCCCAGGACGGCCTCGATTTCAAAGAGGCGCTGGAGATGGCCCAGAAGCTGGGTTACGCAGAGGCCGACCCGTATCTTGACATAAGCGGCGGAGACTCGAGCCACAAATTATCCGTTCTCGCGCTGCTGGGCTTCGGCGCGTCCGTCAAGGCCGGCGGTATTTATACAGAAGGCATTACCAATATCGAAGCCGGAGACATAACGTACGCGAAAGAACTCGGGTACGTAATAAAGCTCCTGGCGATAGCAAAGAGATACGGGGATTCGCTTGAGCTTAGGGTCCACCCGACGCTTATACCGGAATCACATATGCTATCGAACGTGAACGGCGTATATAACGCGATATTTGTAAAGGGCGACCTTGCGGGGGAAAATCTTTTCTATGGGAAGGGCGCGGGCGCCGAACCGACCTCGAGCGCCGTTGTAAGCGACATCATCGCTATATCGAAGCATATAGCTAAGGACGGCGCCAAGGTAGATTGCTGTGTCGGTTTCAAAAAAGACGTCAAATCGATAAGGGCGATGGATGATATAAAGACCAGATACTACATAAGGTTCTCCGCGATCGATAAGCCCGGAGTCCTGGCCAGGATATCGGGCATACTCGCGAAGTATAAGATAAGCATAGCAAGTGTTTCCCAGAAACAGAAGAAGAGCTCTAAAGTCGTTCCGATAGTCATGATGACCCATGAAGCGCTTGAGTGCGACATGGTTAAGGCTATAAAAGAGATAGACCATTTGAGCGCTATGAAGAAAAAGTCGGTCCTGATAAGGGTCGAGAGGTAGCCTATGGAAACATGGAACGGTATTATTGAAAAATATAAGAAATTTTTACCGATAACCGACAAAACCCCGATAATTACGTTGAAAGAGGGTAATACGCCTCTAATCCGCGCGCGTCACCTGTCGGCCATGATAGGAGAAAGCGCGGAGGTCTACCTGAAGTATGAGGGGCTGAATCCTACCGGTTCATTCAAAGACCGGGGTATGACCCTCGCTATTTCCAAAGCCATGGAAGAAGGGTCAAAGGCGGTGATGTGCGCGTCTACCGGCAACACTTCGGCATCTGCCGCGGCTTATGCCGCAAAGGCGGGCCTCAAGGCGGTAGTGCTGATACCCGAGGGCTCGATCGCGCTCGGTAAACTATCGCAGGCTATGATCCACGGGGCAAAGGTAATTGCGGTGAAGGGGAATTTCGATGACGCGCTGGAATTGGTCAGGGATATAACTAAAAAATATCCGCTGACCCTGGTAAATTCAATCAATCCTTACAGGATCGAAGGGCAGAAGACCGGTTCGTTCGAGATATGCGATTGTCTCGGCGACGCGCCCGATTTTCACGCGATCCCCGTAGGAAACGCCGGGAACATAACCGCGTATTGGAAAGGTTACAAAGAATATAAGCATGCAGGTTTTAGTAAAACGCTGCCGAAGATGCTGGGTTTTCAGGCGGAGGGTGCGGCCCCGATAGTTCTTGGCCATCCGGTTAAGGACCCTAAGACCATCGCGACAGCTATCAAGATCGGCAACCCGGCAAGCTGGAAACAGGCCGAATTAGCCCGAGACGAGTCGGGCGGCCTGATAGACGCTGTCACCGACGAGGAAATCCTCGCGGCATACAAATTGCTTGCTGCTAAAGAAGGGGTTTTTGTCGAGCCTGCGAGCGCGGCGAGCGTTGCGGGCATATTGAAATTGGCTAAAAAAGGATATTTTAAGAAGGCTAATGCGAAGATCGTCTGTGTCCTGACCGGCCACGGCCTGAAGGATCCCGACAGGGCAATAGCGAGCGTTGAAAAGCCGAAGGTTCTGGAGCCGAAAATTGAACTGATAGTCAGCGAGATGGGGTTTTGAATATGAAATACGCTATACTTGTAGGCGACGGTATGAGTGACTACCCGATGCCTGAGCTTGACAACAAGACACCTCTTGAAGTCGCCAAGATACCGAATATCAATGAGATCGTGAAGTCCGGCATGATAGGGCTGGTCAAGACCGTTCCGAGGGGCATGAAGCCCGCGAGCGACATCGCGAATCTTTCTATAATGGGATACGACCCGAAGACATATTACACAGGCAGGGGCCCGCTGGAAGCGGCTAACATCGGCATAGAACTCGATACGGACGAAATAGCGTTCAGATGTAATCTCGTAACTGTTACTAACGATACGATGGCCGATTACAGCGCGGGCCACATCTCCGATAAAGAGTCGGCCAAGCTGATGGAGTATTTGAACGAAAAGCTCGGATCCCAGACGATAAAATTTTACCACGGCAAGAGCTACCGCAACCTCGTAGTGATAAAGACGAGGTCGGTAGGCGAATTGAACGAACTGAAGAAAGTCGAATGCACGCCGCCGCACGACATAACGGGAGGGAGCGTTTCGAAACATCTCCCCGCAGGTAACGGCGCTGAGCCTTTAATGCGGCTTATGAACGATTCGAGGCCGTTCCTGGATAAGCACGAGATTAACAGGGTAAGGGTCGATCTTAAGGAGAACCCCGCTAACATGATATGGTTATGGGGGCAGGGCACCAATCCTAACATGCCGAGCTTTAAGGGGATGTTCGACCTTGACGGGTCCGTCATCTCGGCTGTCGATCTTGTTAACGGCATCGGCAAACTGATAGGCCTGGAACTTATAAATGTTCCGGGCGCGACCGGTTATTACGATACGAATTATCAGGGTAAGGGGGAATACGCCCTAGAGTCTTTGAAAAGTAAAGATTTTGTATTTGTCCACGTCGAATCACCGGACGAGGCCGGGCATAACGGCGACGTAAGGGCGAAAATAACCGCAATAGAGAATTTCGACAAGTTCGTCGTAGGCGCCGTATGGAGATATCTGAAGCAGACCAAGGATTTCAGGATAATGGTATTGTCGGACCACGCGACGCCTGTCTTGCTGAAGACGCATGTCTCCGATCCCGCGCCGTTTGCTATGGCGGGGAAGGGCGTCGGGCATAATGGATTTGACATTTACAGCGAATCAAACGCCGCGCTCGGCAAGATAAAATTCAGGTCGGGAGCGGCGCTTACCGAAGCTTTGATGAAGAGCGCGAACGTAGAGTGCCGGAAGGTGGTTATATGAATAAGGGGGTCATCGTCCAGAAATACGGCGGGACCAGTGTTGCTGATGTCGAACGCATACAGCATGTGGCCGGACGGGTCGTAGCTACCGCCAGAGACGGTTACAACGTAGTCGTCGTAGTTTCCGCGCTCGGCCATACTACCGATGAGTTGATAGCATTGGCCAATAAGATAACAGCCCAGCCGTCCGAGCGGGAGCTGGACATGCTTATATCGACAGGTGAGCAGGTATCGTGCGCGCTTTTGGCGATGGCAATACATAAGCTGGGCGTTGACGCTATATCTTTTACAGGCGCTCAGGTCGGTATAATGACAGACGACTCTTTCACAAAGGCCAGGATCGTGGACATCAACGCAAAAAGGATAGTGGAAGAGCTGAAAAAAAAGAAGATCGTGATAGTAGCGGGCTTCCAGGGCGTGAATGTTAACCAGGATATTACGACTCTCGGCAGGGGAGGCTCAAACCTTACCGCCGTGGCGCTTGCTAAGGTATTGAATGCGGTATCGTGCGAAATGAATACGGATGTTGAGGGCGTCTTCACAGCGGACCCCAGGGTGGTAAAGGACGCGAAGAAGCTGGACAGGGTAAGCTATGAGGAGATGTTCGAACTTGCGTCCCTGGGGACCCAGATACTCCAGGCGCGTTCGATCGAATTCGCTATGAAGTTCGGTGTGCCCATACATGTCAGATCGACATTTTCGAATAAGGCGGGGACGATAATCTCCAAGGAGGTAAGGGCGATGGAAAATATAGTTGTTTCCGGAGTTGCGTTAAATAAAGATGAGGCGAAGGTCACTATCTGCGATGTCCCGGACAAGCCGGGGATAGCTGCCAAGATATTCAAGGATATAGCCAAGGGCGGCATTAACGTTGACATGATAGTGCAGAACGTCTCCAGGACCGGTTCCACCGACCTGTCATTTACCGTTCCCGCGACGGACCTTAACAGGACCATAAAAGTCGCCAGGGAGCTGTCGAAGAAGGTCGGGGCCGGTGACATCACCTTTGATAAGGATATAGCAAAGGTCTCCGTGGTAGGTATAGGCATGAGAAGCCATTCCGGCGTCGCGGCGAAAATGTTCGAGGCGTTGGCGGAGAACAAGATTAATATAGAAATGATCTCTACGAGCGAGATAAAGATATCCTGTATAGTTGAGAAGAGGCGCGGCGAGGATGCCGTGAGGGCGATCCACGGGAAGTTCGGATTGGGCAAAAAATAGAGCTAAAAAGAGGGACCTATGGGTAAAATCGAGCTGTATGACACTACTTTGCGCGACGGGGCGCAGTCGGAGGGGATTTCCTTTTCGGTCGTTGATAAGCTCAAGATCTGCGAGAAGCTGGACGCGCTCGGCATAGACTTTATCGAAGGCGGTTGGCCCGGAGCGAACCCGAAAGATATGAGCTTCTTTAAGAAGGCTAAATCCCTTCATCTGCGATTTTCAGAACTTGTCGCTTTCGGCAGTACCAGGCGCGCGCACACCAGGGCCTCGACGGACAAGGTGCTCAATAACCTCGTGGCGGCAGGGACGAAGTACGTTACTATCTTCGGTAAGAGTTGGGACCTCCACGTGGAAGAAGTCTTCAATGTCGACCTCGACGAGAATTTGAGGATGATAGAAGATTCTATCAGGTTCTTAAGGTCTAAAGGCCGCGAGGTTTTCTACGACGCCGAACATTTCTTTGACGGATATAAGGGTAATAAGGAATACGCCCTTAAGACCCTGAAGGCCGCTGAGGCGGCCGGCGCGTCCAGGATCATATTGTGCGATACGAACGGCGGCACTATGACTACCCAGGTTTTTGAGATAGTCGAAGAGGTCAAAGCCGCTATCTCTGTTCCGCTGGGAATACATGCTCATAACGATTGCGATATGGCCGTCGCGAATTCTATTGCCGCCGTTCAGGCGGGCTGCGTCCAGGCGCAGGGCACCATGAACGGTTACGGCGAGAGATGCGGTAACGCGAACCTCGTATCGATAATTGCCAACCTAAAATTAAAACTAGGCATGGCATGCGTATCCGGCCTGTCGCTTAAAGAGCTGACGGAAGTTTCCAGGTTTGTAGCGGATGTGTGCAACATGAAACTGCAGGACAACCAGCCTTATGTCGGCAACAGCGCGTTCGCCCACAAAGCGGGGGTCCATGTCAACGCCATATTGAAGAATCCAAGGACCTACGAGCATGTGGATCCTCATAGCATAGGGAACCACAGGAGACTCTTGATCTCCGAGCTGTCGGGAAAATCTACCATCCTGAAGAAAGCGGAGGAGATGGATCTGGGTATCGATAAGGACGGGAAGGGGTCTAAGAAGATCCTGAAGATCCTGCAGGATCTTGAGCATAAAGGGTATCATTTTGAGGCCGCGGAAGCTTCCCTGGAGCTACTGATTAAACGGGTATTGAAGAAGTTCAAAAATTTCTTCGACCTGGAAGATTTCAGGGTAATCATGGAGAAGAAAAAAAACGGCAAGATGTCTTCGGAGGTTGTTATCAAGCTGAAGGTCGGCAAAGAGCTGGAGCACACAGCCTCTACAGGAGACGGCCCTGTGAATGCCCTCGACAGCGCTTTGAGGAAGGCGTTGAAGAAGTTCTACCCGAGCCTCGACCAGATGCACCTCATGGATTACAAGGTTAGGGTCCTTGACGAGAAAGAGGGGACGGCCGCCAAGGTCCGCGTATTGATCCAATCACAGGACAAGGCCGATTCCTGGTGGACGATGGGGGTTTCGGAAAATATCATAGACGCTTCCTGGCAGGCCCTGGTAGATTCGGTGGAGTATAAGCTTCTCAAGGATTCGGAACGGTCGAAGGCCGGAACGTCGAAATGAACAATTATTTATGATCCTGTTTAACAGAAGAACTCCTGTTATTGTTTTAGTGTTATTAGCAGGCTATCTGAGTTTGACAACAGCTTCCTCGCCAGCCGCAACGCGCCGCGACGCCGGTATCTGTAAGGATAAGAACGGTTATTTTGCATTCTCTCCTCCTAAAGGCTGGAAGATAGAGGACCATTCGGATGGCGTCAGGAGTGTTTTGTATTTTATCGCGCCGGATAGCGGCGCCGGCATAGAGCTACTCGTCAGACCGGTGAAAGGTAAGGGTGTTGATATCCAGGCCGGCCGGCAGAAGTTCCTCGAAGACCAAAGACTTCATTTTCCGGAAGGAAAATTTCTTCTTTCGGATGACCGCCTGTGCGGATATGACGCTTCCAGGATAGAGATAGAGATCCCTGGCGGCGTTAAGCAGGAGCTCTACCTGTTTGACGCGGATGGAATGCTGTTCAACCTGAACTATTCCGCCTCTGATAGTATAAACTTCGATAAATACAAGGAAGCGGCCATGGCGTCTTTCAGGTCTATTGAGGTTTCCGGCAGGAGGTAGCAAATGAAGACTGTCCTTGACTTATTATAGGACATATGGTATATTTTATTAAAGTCTAGGTATAGGATAAATGTCCTATTGACAAATGCAGGTTAAATTCGATGAAAAGGATAGAAATTACAGATAAAGATAAGCTAGTCCGGCTGATTAAGGAAGCGGGTGTTTCGCGGTCCGAGATCGCACGGCTTTTGGAGGTAAGCTACAAGACGGTCTACAGATGGATCGATAAGGGCGTTCGGCCTCATCCGGCACAGTCGCGCCACCTGGACGAACTTTTCAAGGAGCATGTCGACCTTTCAGGTTTTGTGGAGAGACTTAAGAAAAGCCTGAGCGACCCGATAAAAAAGCTTAAAGACGACCGGAAAGTCCGTGAAAGATTTTTTCTCGAGATGACCTATAATTCCAACGCCATTGAGGGCAGCCGCATGACGATGAAAGAGACCGAAATGGCGATAAACGGTAAGAAAGTCAGGGGCAAGGAGTTTTTTGAGGTCCTGGAGGCCGTGAACCACGATAACGCCCTGAAGTATCTGCTCGAGACCATAAAGCCGGGCTTTAAGATCGATGAGGCGTATATATTAAAGCTCCATTCGATCATTCTGTATAATTTTAATAATAAGCTTCCCGGAAAGTACAGGACAGGCTACGTCAACGTCACGAACACGGAATTAATAGTGCCGGCGGCGCAGGCCGTACCCGTCAAGATGCGTTCTTTTTTTGGGCGGGTTAACAGTTACGGCAACGACGCCATAAAGAAGATCGCGCACGACCATTACGAATTTGAAGGGATACATCCTTTCTTTGACGGCAACGGCAGGGTGGGAAGGCTGATAATACTGGCCCAGGCCCTTTCAAAGGGGTATCCGCCCGTGCTTATCCAGGTCGAAGACAGGCATAAATATTATACCGCTCTCGCTAAGGGCGACATGGGCGAGTTCAGGAATATGGTCCAGGTTGTATGCGACGGTATGATAAAAGGATATAACCTGTTAACGGGAAATGGCGAAAAATCCGGAGGTTGAATATGGTAAAGAACGTTTATCTGGGCGAAGAGATAGTGATAAATACGACGAACAAGATAGGCCTGCTGGCGGACATATCGATGATGCTGGCAAATAACGGGATCAATGTCGATGCGGTCGTAGGATACGAGGCCGGGAAGTCGGCTAAACTCATGCTCGTAACCAACGCTAACATACGTATTTTAAACGACCTGAGGAAAAAGAGATACAAGTTGGTCAAAGAGACGGAGGTCGTTATCGTTGACCTCGAGAACAAGCCGGGCGCGTTGAAAGTGGTGACTACCGAGCTGCGCAAGAACAAGATCGATATTAAATATTTATACGTAACGGCCTGTTCTTGCGGCGGCTCTTCGCGCATGGTAGTCTCGACGGACGATAATGAGACGGCTATAGCGTTACTGTCAAAGTTCATGAAATAAGGTGCGAAAGTGATTATGTCAGGGAAAATATCGGCAGTCATTGCAGTGATGTCGGGCGTCGCCTTATTCTGCGCGGCGGGTTCCGGGGCGGACACCGTCTATTTCAATAGCGGCGGCACTATAGAAGGCGTAATAAAGACGGAGAGCGCAGATTCTGTGGAGGTCGATGTCGGTTTCGGCACCATCACGTGTAATAAAGACCAGATAAAAGAGATATACCGTTCGACGGCTGAGGAGCTTTTCGCGCTGCGCGAGAAGTGGGAGAATAAGAAGAAGGAACTTGAAGCGCAGGAAGAGGAGTTTTTCAGGGAACGCGAGAGACGCTTCACTGACTATGAAAAGCAGATCGAGGAGGAGCAGCAGAGGAAAACGGCCTCGGAGTCCGGAAAGAAAGAGATCAAGGTCAAGAGAGACGAGGGATCGCACGGCATAATCGTCGATGCGCTGTTGAATGATAGTATAAACGTCAGCCTTGTGCTGGATACCGGCGCGTCCCTTGTTGTGCTGTCGAAGAAGATAGGCGAGGAGTTGGGGGTAGACCTGGCGGATACGACCAAAGATATGGCCAAATTACATGTGGCCGACAATCGCGCCATAGACGCAAAGCTGGTCATGTTGAAGAGCGTGCGGGTCCAGGAAGCGGAGGTCAATGACGTGATGGCCGCGATCATCGTAGATGATATAGGCGGCATAGGATCCAAAGATGGGTTGTTGGGGATGTCGTTCCTGGGGCGTTTCAATCTTAAGATAGACCTGGCCAACATGAAGATGACCTTGGAGAGCATAAATAAACAGCATGGAAAAGACTAAAGATATGAATCCGGGTGAATTGGCAAAGGCGTATAATCCTCATGAAGTAGAGGATAGGCTGTATAAGTCATGGGAAGATCAGGGTTATTTTCACGCGACTCCGAAATCCGGGAAGAAGCCGTATTCTATTGTGATACCTCCTCCGAATATCACGGGAATTCTCCATATGGGCCATGCCCTTAACGATACCATCCAGGATATATTGATACGATTTAAAAGGATGCAGGGCTTTGAGGCGGAATGGATGCCCGGGACTGACCACGCGGGCATCGCGACCCAGAATGTCGTCGAGAGGAAGCTCGCGAAGGAAGGGGTCAAGAGGCACGATCTCGGCAGGGAAAAGTTCGTGGAGGAGGTATGGAAGTGGAGAGAGGAATACGGCTCTACGATAATCAGGCAGCTTAAGAAGCTCGGCTGTTCATGCGACTGGGAACGGACGCGCTTTACGATGGATAAAGGCCTCTCGTACGCTGTCCTGGAGGTATTCACGCGTCTTTACGCAAAAGGGCTCATCTATAAAGGGAATTATATAATCAACTGGTGCCCGAGGTGCCAGACGGCATTATCCGATGAAGAGTCGCAGCATAGAGACGTAGACGGCATGCTCTATTATATAAAGTACCCGATAAAAGGCGGATCAGGCAAAAAAGGAGAGGACCATGTTATCGTTGCGACGACAAGACCTGAGACGATGTTGGGCGACGTCGCGATCGCGGTGAATCCCAAGGATAAGAGATATAAGGACCTGGAGGGTAGGACGATAATGCTTCCTCTTCTGGACAGAGAACTGAAGATAATATTCGACCCGCTTGTCGACCTGAAGTTCGGCACAGGCGCGCTGAAGGTCACGCCTGCCCATGATCCTGTGGACTTCGAACTTGGGAAGAAACACGGACTGGAACAGATAAATGTGATGAACGACAACGCGACCATAAACGCGGCCGGCGGCGAATATGAGAATATGGACAGGTTCGAGGCGAGAGAAGCGATCATTGAGGACCTGAAAGAGCGGGGGCTATTCGTAAAATCGGAGGCGCACAGGCATGCGGTGGGCCACTGTTACCGGTGCCATACTATGGTAGAGCCGAGGCTTTCTCCCCAATGGTTCGTCAAGATGAAACCTCTGGCAGAACCGGCTATAGAGGCAGTCAAAAAGGGGAAGATAAAATTTTACCCCGCAAGATGGACTAAGGTATATCTGGATTGGATGGAGAATATAAGGGATTGGTGTATCTCGAGGCAGATATGGTGGGGGCACCGCATACCTGTCTATTACTGTAATGGTTGTATGCGGAATGACCAAATTCCAAATCCCAAATTCCAAACAAATTCCAAATCTCAAACTATAAATTCAAAACAAAGAGGGATAATAGTATCTAAAGTGAAGCCGGAGAAATGCCCTGAATGCGGATCGACTGAAATAGAGCAGGATCCTGATGTGCTCGATACATGGTTCTCTTCGTGGCTTTGGCCGTTTTCGACGTTCGGCTGGCCCGGGGAGACGCCGGATCTGAAATATTTTTATCCGACAAATTCCCTTGTTACGGCGCAGGAGATCATCTTCTTCTGGGTGGCGCGCATGATAATGGCCGGTTATGAATTCATGGGCGATATCCCGTTCAAGAACGTATATATACACGGAACGGTGAGGGATATAACAGGAACGAAGATGTCGAAATCGCTCGGCAATGTCATAGACCCGCTCGATATGATCGCAAAGTACGGGACTGACGCGCTCCGTTTCAGCATAATATCGATAACCGCCCAGGGGCAGGACGTATTCCTTTCCGAAGGCAAATTCGAGCTCGGCCGGAACTTCGCGAACAAGATATGGAACGCTTCCAGGTTCATTCTCATGAACCTGAAGGCCGGTGAGGTGGATGCGGACTTATGCGTATTCTTCAAAGCGGCCAGGTTATCGCTTTCCGAGAGATGGATACTGTCGCGTTTCTATTCCACATTAGGCTATGTCGGGGAATGCCTTGACGCATACAGGTTCAATGAGGCGGCGAATTCCATATATGAGTTCATGTGGCACGAGTTCTGTGACTGGTATATAGAGATAGCGAAATCGACCATAGACCAGAAGACGTCGCAAATGATATTGTATAAGATCCTCGAGAAGTCCCTTAGGATGCTCCATCCGTTCATGCCTTTTGTGACGGAAGAGATATGGCAGAAATTGCCGAGGGGCAAAGATACGCAAGGCGCATCCATAATGGTCCAGCCCTGGCCGCATGTCCAGAAAGAGATGATATCGAAAGAGGCCGAGGACGGCATGAAGAAACTTATCGGACTGATCACCTCGATAAGGAACATGAGGTCGGTCTGGAACATTGAGCCCAGGTTTGAGATATCGGTCATGATGAACGTGCACGGCAAGCACGATGAGGCGCTCCTTACAGAGAACGCGGATATGATAAAACGTCTTTCCAGGGCGGCGGACCTTAAGATAGGCAAGCTGTCGAAGCCGAAGAACGCGGCAGTCAGCGTCGTGGGCGGGATAGAGGTGTATCTGCCATTGGAAGGCGTCATAGATTTCGAAAAAGAGAAGGGAAGGCTGAAGAAAGAAGGGACGAGGTTCACAGGCGAGATCGAAGCGATCGGCAAAAGGCTCAAAGACAGGAACTTTACGTCCAAGGCCCCGAAAGAGGTAGTTGACAAGCAGAGAGAACGGCGCTCGGAACTCGAAATACAATTGAAGAAGATAAAAGATAACGTGAAGGAATTAAAATAAGGAGGTTGTTCTATGAAATATGTGCTGTTGGTCTTGTTCGCTATTTTCGGACTGTGCGCGGTTCCGGATTGTTCTGCGGAAGAGGGCGGCGATAAAACTGTCGCGGAAGAGAAGACGTCCTCCGAGAGCGAGTCCGAGGAGAACATGAAGCCTATAGATCTGGGTGACGAGGGGGAAAGAAGGGCTGATGAAGGCGGCTGCGGGGTCGATAACCCTCAGATGATGCCGCCCGGAGACGACGTAGATGAGAATACGGGCGCGCCGAATATCGTCGAGAGCGATACAACGGGCGAGATAGAATAAAAGGATAAGCATCGATCTATGAAACTCGATAAATACAGGGTATTGCCGATAATCAAGGCCGCGTTGAAAGAGGACATAGGTAAGGGTGATATAACTACTAACGTCCTCATAGATAAGATCACAAGCCGAAATGCCGTTATAGTGGCCAGGGAGGACTGCGTCGTCTGCGGGCTGGAGATATGCGAATGGCTTATGTCCCAGATGGATTACAGCGTCAGGTTCAAACCTAACTGCAGGGACGGCGTGTTTGTCGGGGGAGGCAAGGAGGCAGCGTTCTTAGAAGGGCGCCTTGATTCGATACTGAGGGCTGAGCGAACGATGCTTAATTTTCTTTCTTTCTTAAGCGGCGTCGCGACCAGGACGAGACAATTCGTCGAAAAGGCCAAGCCGTACGGCGTTAAGGTAATGGATACGCGCAAGACGCTGCCGCTTCTCAGGTATCTGGAAAAATACGCGGTCTTTACCGGCGGCGGAACGAACCACAGGATGGGCCTGTATGACCAGGTATTGATAAAGGATAACCATATCGAAGCTCAGGGAGCGGGAAAGCGGCTTAAGACATTAGTAGAGCGCGCGAGGAAGGGTAATTTAAAAGGTACGGTCGTAGAGATAGAGGTTGCGAGCATAGAGCAATTTAATGACGCCCTGGAAGGCAAGCCCGATATAATCATGCTCGACAATATGGGGGTAAGGGAAGTGAAGGCCTGCGTAGAGATAAAGAGGCTGGCGAAAGTGAAGCCTTACCTCGAAGCATCGGGCGGGATTACGCTGGAGAACATAGAGGATTATGCCAAGACGAAAGTGGACATGATCTCGGTCGGTTCGCTTACCAATTCTGTCAAAGCGATCGATATGGCGTTAGACATAGTTTGACAGCTGAAAGCTATAAATGGCGCAATTTAAACTAGTAAGTAAATTTAAGCCCGAGGGCGACCAGCCGCAGGCGATAGATAAACTTACCGGCGCGCTGAATAAGGGGGAACGCTTCCAGACGCTTCTCGGGGTCACCGGATCCGGGAAAACATTTACCATGGCCAACGTCATAGCCAATATAGGCCGCCCGACCCTGGTGATATCCCACAACAAGACGCTTGCGGCCCAGCTCTACGGTGAATTCAAGGAGTTCTTTCCCGAAAATGCCGTGGAGTATTTTGTCAGCTATTACGATTATTACCAGCCCGAAGCTTATATCCCGCATACGGAC
>JAQUSE010000219.1 GCA_028715235.1 Candidatus Omnitrophota bacterium
CTCTTTTGCCGTGCTCCACAAATCTGCAGGGAAGGCCGATCCTGCGTATCTTGACCCCTTTTACCCCTTCCATTTCCATGAATTCAAGCACGGCGGACCCGAAACCGCCTTCCAGGACGCCCTCTTCTATGGTCACGACCTTTTTAAACCTGCTGAAAATATCGGCCAAAAGCTCTTCGTCGACAGGTTTAATGAACCTGGCGTCGGCTACGGTAGCGTCTATCTTCTTCTTTGAGAGGATACCGGCTATCTCCAGCGCCACAGGGGTCATACTGCCTATAGAGATGATAGCAATGTCTTTTCCGGACCGTAAGATCTTCCCTTTCCCCTCGACTACCATCGTATCTGACGGCGCCGATATGACAGCCGAGCCTTTGGGATAACGTATGGCAACAGGCTTATTAAGCCCTACGGCCAACTCAAGCATCTCCCTGAGGTCGGCGGGGGTCGCGGGGGCCATAAAGACGAGATTCGGTATGTGGCGCAGATATGCTATATCAAAGACGCCATGATGAGTAGGCCCGTCCTCCCCGACAAGGCCGGCCCTATCCAGGCAGAATATGACCGGCAGGTTCTGCAGGGCCACGTCATGGATTATCTGGTCATAACCTCTCTGCAAAAAGGTCGAATATATCGCCACAACGGGCTTCATGCCGCTTCTGGCAAGACCGGCGCTGAACCCTATGGCATGTTCTTCGGCTATGCCCACATCGAAAAAACGTTCCGGATACATTGACGAAAACTTATTGAGGCCCGTGCCGTCCAACATCGCCGCCGTTACGGCTATTACTCGCGGGTCTTTCCCGGCCAGCTCTACCATCTTGTCGCCGAACGCTTCGGTGAAAGTTATATCGCTTTCGTCGCCTGTCTTCTTGCCTGTCTGCAGGTCAAAAGGGCCTATACCGTGGAATGCCGCCGGATTCTCTTCGGCGAACTTATATCCTTTCCCTTTCCTGGTCATTACATGGATCAGTATAGGCTCGTTCAGGTCCGCCAGGTTCTTGAGCGTAGCGACCAGCTGCGGCATGTTGTGCCCGTCTATAGGGCCGAAGTATCTGAATCCCAGCTCTTCAAAAAGCATCCCCGGGATCAGCAGGTTCTTTAGCCCCTCTTCCAGCTTTCTGGCCGCTCTGTACGCCCTGAATCCGAACCACGGTATGCGTTTTACGAGCCGTTCGGCGTCTCTTCTTATCTTATTGTAGGCGGGATTCGCCAGTATCCTGTTAAGATACCTGCTGAGCGCCCCGACACTTTGCGAGATAGAACGTTCGTTGTCGTTAAGTATCACTATGATGTCTTTTTGCGCGTGACCGGCGTGATTAAGCGCTTCGAATGACATACCTCCGGCGAGGGAGGCGTCGCCTATCACCGCGATCACTTTGTTCTTGCCGCCTTTCAGGTCGCGGGCAACGGCAAGCCCCATAGCCGTAGAGATCGACGTCGAGCTGTGGCCGCTGGTGAATATATCGTACTGCGGGTTCTCTTCCTTGTTCGGGAAACCGCTCAAACCTCCGAGCTGTCTTAAGGTGGAAAAATTTTTCAGCCTGCCTGTCAGTATCTTATGCGCGTATGTCTGGTGGCCCACATCCCACAGGATGACGTCTTTGGGCGTGTTAAATACGTAATGCGCCGCCACGGTAAGCTCGACGGCGCCGAGACTGGACGCGATATGTCCCCCGGTCTTTGAGACCGTCTTCAGTATCTCGCCGCGTATCTCATCGGCAACATTCTGCAGCTGCGAGAATTCAAGCTTGCGCAGGTCCGCCGGGCTATTTATCCCGTCTATCAGTCTTCCCATCCGCCCTTTCCAATATGCGGTCGGCTATGAAGTTCAAAGTGTCCGCTTTTTTCCCGAACGCACTCAAAGCTTTTTTAGCTTTATCTACTGATCTTTTTGTATCGGCTCGCGCATTCTCGACGCCGAATGTTTTCATATAGCCATCGTCGTCCAGTATGTCATCGGTTATCTGGAATGCCGTTCCTAAAAAATCCCCGTATCTTGCCAGGGCGTTGATATTTTTTCTGCCGGCGCGGACCGTTATAGCGCCCAATTTTGAGGATGCCTCAAAGAGCCTGGCCGTTTTAAGACGATTGATGAGCTTCAAGGCCGCCGCCTTCGCCGGACGGGCCGCTGAATATGACATATCAAGGGCCTGCCCTCCGACCATTCCGTATGTCCCTATGGCGTCGGATAACTCGGCCGCGGCGCCGGCGCTTACGCCGGGTTTGAGATTCTTTGCGATAACATTAAAGGCCAGCGTCAAAAGCGCGTCGCCGGCAAGGATCGCGTTCGCTTCCCCAAACGCCTTGTGGCAGCTTGGCTTGCCCCGCCTGTAATCATCGTCGTCCATGGACGGCAGGTCGTCGTGGATCAGGGAATAGGTATGGACCAATTCTACGGCGCATCCGGCTATAACGGCGTCGCTTATATTCCCGCCGTCCCTCGACAGGCTCGGGACGGCGCCCTGAACTTGTCGAAGGGCGCCGCATGCCTTTGAAGCCTCAATGACAATGATTGGCCTGATCCTTTTTCCGCCGGAGAATACGCTGTAGCGCATCGCCTTGTGAACCGCTTTTGGCTCCTGTTTTACGGACGGCAGGAGCGTGTCTAATTTTTTGTCAATAACGGCCCTTAAACGGCTTATCTCTTTGTTAAAATCCATAACCACCTTGCGGGAATTTTCAGAATAGGCCTTCTTCCGCCTTGCCTTTTTTCTTCTTATCCGCCTCTTTCGGCCTCGCCTCTTCTTCGGCGTTCTTTTCGTCGAACGGCTTCAGTTCCACGGAGCCGTCTTCGGACTTCAAAAGTATCTCGACTTTCTTCCTGGCGAGCTCCAGCTTCTTGGCGCATACCTTGGAAAGCCTTATGCCCTCGGCATACTTATCAAGGGACTCGTCGAGCGGGATGTTCCCGCCCTCCAGGTCCTCGACTATCTTCTCGAGTTTCTTAAGCGCCTCTTCGAATTTCATCTCAGCCATAATTCCTCCATTCAATATCCTCGTTTAAGGTAAAAGTCAAAATGCAAAAGCTAAAATTGCAATTCAAAATTTAAAATTTTTAATTTTTACTTGAACTTTTACCTTTTTACTTTTCACTTTTGCCTTTATTCTATTTCCTCTACCTTACTCCTGAATTTTCCTTTTCCCAGCCTCGTCTCTACTATATCATTCACTTTAAGCGAACTTGCGTCTTTAATGATAGCTCCTTCCGGCAACCTCGTCGTAATACTATATCCTCTATTCAATATGCCGAGCGGACTTAAGACATCAAGCTTGCTTATCAGCAGGTTAAAATTTTCCGAACGCATCTTTACGATGTGGTCTATCCTTATGGCGATATCTTTCCGAAGCTCATCGATCTCCTGCTCATATTGAGTAATGATATTGAGCGGCTGGCGAAGGATATAACTGTCCTTCAATGTGGCGAGCCTCTCCGCCAATATATTAATCTTCCCGGCGAGCGCATTCTTCAATCTTGTCGTGGACGTAGCTATAAGGTTCGTAAGGTCCTCTTTTTTCGGGATCACGAGTTCGGCCGCGGCTGAAGGCGTCGGCGCCCTGAAGTCCGCAACG
>JAQUSE010000220.1 GCA_028715235.1 Candidatus Omnitrophota bacterium
GTCGACGGCATTCTTGAGCGCGGTAATCTCTTCGTTTCTGTCAGCCAGCACGGCCGCGGTACTCAATACGGTTTCGGCGCGGTTCGCCGTAATATAGGTATAGCCGGTAACCTTCTCAAGGGCATTCATCATAGCTGATGCCGTAAAGTCGCCGAGCGTACTATCATCACCGTAGCCTGCGATCACCGCCTGCCGGTTACGTTCGACAGCCTGCGACTGGATCATATCGTTAATTAACAGAAGCCCTTTAAGCTCATAATCATCGGCAGGCTGCTGGGAACGTTTCGACAACTCTTCGGCAACCTTCGTAAGCGCTGCGCCCATTCCTAAAGCAGTCGTCCCCTTAAGGGTCCTGTCAAACGTCTTAGTAAGGCCTTCCAGATTCGCCGTAATACCGCCCTCTACGGTCGTCGAAACACCGCTTATGCATTGCTCGAGGGACAATGAGGCGTTATAGGCCATATCCCTGATTTGGCCGGCATGAGCGATGGTCGTGTATGACGCGGCCAGGTAGCTCAAGGTCTGATAACGCGCGATGGCCTGGCGTATATTAAATTCTTTCGGAGCAAGTTCCAGGGCAGCCCTGCCGGCTTTTATGTATTCGCTGAAACCTGCATTAAGTGCCTGCGCATAACTGAATATGTCGCTGTCGGCAGTTGCGGGAACCGCTGCCTCTTTCACGAGTACATCGTTCGTAAATCGCCGGGCGCCAACGCTGATCGTGTCGAGATCAACCTGCATTGCATCGATATGGTCTCCGGTCAGCCACCGGTTGTCGAATGCATCGGTTAAAACGCCATACGACCATGTTGTCAACGTATCGCCTAAGAGGGCCTTTTCTCGTGCCACCCTGGCGCTTGCCGGCGCTGTCGGTTGATCGGCATTGATCTCGGTTGAGAATTTCGCCATAAGGCCGGCGCATGCCGACATAGTGTAATATTCGAATTCTTTATTGAACCCGTAATTTTTAAAGGCTTCATAACGTTCCTGGAATGTCGTGTAGCCGACGTAATTGCCGCTCAACCTCAACTGTTCGTCAAAAGCGCTGCTTATCGAACTGTACGTGCCGCCGATTATACTGCCGAAATCGTTCTTGAAGCCGTCGATGTACACCTGCAGCCTCAGGAATTCGTCGTTTGAAACCCCGGTCCCCTGCACGGCATTGATAAATTCCTGATTTGTATTAACCAAATCGAAGATCATCAGATAATCCCGGTCGATCGACGAAGCAATATCCATGATCCCGTATAACCCGAAAAGTTGCCCCTGCGAACACGTATACGTCCCGGCGATCGTATTAAGATCGCTCAGGCTTGCCTGCATGGTCTGGCAGATCTCTTTCAGTTTCTGGCCTTTCGTTTCCAGCCCCGCGCGGTAATAGTATTTCGCCTTGGCACGGTCCATAAGGCCGTTCCGGGCATCAAGATTTTCGACGATGCCTTTAAGAACCGTCATGTTGGATCGCATATCACTATTTGTCGAATAGGCAGCGCTCACCTTTACGGCATTGCGATAGATATCGATTATCTTTGCCCTGATATCCTGTGCGTTCTCCAAAAGACCTTCGGCGCTATCCATATCTGCGATATCGAACCGGACGATGATCCCGCCCAGCTCTGTCGCATATTTTTGAGATTCGGTAACCGCGTCTTTTACCGTAAGAAGCGCGGAGTCCTTCGCCACTATGTCGATCATCGTAATCAATTGGTTGTACCGGTCGATCGCACTGGCGACGTTAGCGGTCCATTCGGCAGCAGAGGGGTCTCCGGCGGCTATCGCGCTGTCCTTTGCCGCGATACAACCGTTAACAGGATCATAGATCAGCGCATAGGCTTGTTCCTTGATCGGCTCGAGCACCGATGACAATATGCCGACCATGGCCGCGTCGCCGGATGATGCGATCATCTGGTAGACAACCTTGGCTGCGCCGTACAGATTCATGATTTCATCCGCCTGTGACAGGCCATGGGTGTCTTCCATGGCAACGGTGTTCTGCAGGCGGTCAATGGCGTCGACAAGGCCTTGCGCCTCGAGGATACGGGCTTTTATGGTCGGTATCGTCTGACGGAGTCCCAGGGAGGCCTCGGGTAACGCTGCCGCAACTTCTCCGCAACCTATTAATTCCCCGATATCATCAAGGACCGTTTTGGCAACTCCGCGGATCGCATCTATCACGTCTGCGGTATTTACCGAGGCTGCAAAATCCTTGAGGGTGTTTAAATACCGGATATTACGGTTTACGGCATCGCCTATGTAGCTCCCCTCCGGCGTTGCCAGGGCCATGGCGGTATAGAGCTGACGGCGGCTATTGGCTTTCATGTACGCGACAGCTTCATCGCGGACAAGCGATATGTCAAGTTTTGACGATATGACGGCGTTATTTGGATACTCGGCGCGCACCGTCTTGAACTCTTCGTCCAGCGTTTCAATAATATTGATATTGTATTCCAGGGTCGCATAGAGCGAGCGTATGGTCTCCGCATCCCTGGTGGCGCTCATTTTTGCGTAAAGTTCCTGAACGGCACTATATGCACCGTAGGCCTTGTCGGCAAGCGCTTCTATATCTGCTTCGAATTTTTCAATTTTTTGTACTTCCTGTTTTTGCGACTCTTCGCGCTGGACGATATCTTGGAGCGCGGTCGTAAGCGATGCCTTATGCTCTACGAGCACCGTATCGTCAGGACGTGTCGAGAACATTGCGGTCACAAGCGTGAGATCGTCTTGAACGGCTTCTTTGATAAGACCGGTCAAGACGTACATACTGCGCGATTCTTCGGCGGTCTTCTGCTTTGATATTTCCTCACTAAGGAGTGCGGTCAGTTTCAATGCAGCCTGGGCTTCCTTTACGAGATTGGTGGCTTTCGAGGCAGAAGCCCTCGTGCTCCGGTAGTCTTCTTCCATCGCCTGTCTGAGAGCGTCAGTCGCGTTCAGGAATGACCTGCCGGCAGCCATAAGCCCCGGTACCGTATTCACCGGCGCAGCCATCAGCTCCTGAATAAATTCCTCCTTGGTCATATACGCGGCAGCTGAGGCTCCGACGAAAGAGATCAGGCCTTCATTAGAGCTATACGCCGCACTTACAAGAGGCAGCAAGACATCCTTCAAGGCCTCGCCGGTTTCTATGCTGTCCAGATTGAGCCCTGCCAGAACCGTAACGAGCGGCGCCTGGAACGAATCCGGGTCAAGGCTCGTGCGTAACGCAGTCTTATATATCGCATCAACACCCATGAGGCGCGTCTCATACAGCGTCAGGTCCTGAGCGTTCACGGCGCCGTCTTCATTAAAATCGCACGGCGACTTTCCGCCGGTCACCAGAAGCGTCTTTGCGACAAGGTCCTGCACAAAGGAAGCCTGGTCCTGATAATCGCCGAGTCTCATGGTCTTCAATGCCTGTGTTAGGACGGCCTTTACGCTTGTCGGTTTTATCGCATCGATCAGTGCCCGGATAAACGACTCCTTGGTCATCGTCTGCGTCAATTCAAGCTTCTTTATGAACATGACAAGGTCCTGGTCGGCTGCCGTGCGGGCTTTGGCAAGGCAAGCGTCTCGCAGAGAAGCTACCGA
>JAQUSE010000221.1 GCA_028715235.1 Candidatus Omnitrophota bacterium
CAAGCGCCTTATGATCGAGTGTCAGGGATAAGCTGCTGTCCGAGGCTATGAAATAAGCCGTATCTCCCGGCACTATAATGACATTGGCAAAAACTGTCCTAAGAGTACTGTATAACGACTCAAGGAAATTTTTCAATTCGTCATTGATATAATTTTCCGATGAATTGACCGAAAAAGAAAAGACGCCGCCCGTTTTCAATATCCGCCTGATCTCGGCAAAGAACTCTGCTGTGTAGAACCTGTTCAGCTGCGCGGTCGACGGGTCCCCTACGTTCAATATGATACAATCGAATTCCTCTTTTGCCCTCTTCACGAACAGGCGGCCGTCGAGATTTTTAATGACCGCCCTGGCGTCTCCCAGGGGCTTATAATATTTTATTGGCAGGAAATCCTTTGCCGTCCCTATTATAAGCGGGTCTATCTCTACATAGCAGACGCTATCCACAGGATATTTGAGGGCCTCTTCCATGAGCCCTCCCACCCCGCCTCCTATCAATAGCACCTTCTTCGGCCGGGGATGTTCCAGCATCGCAAAGTGTACCGCTTCCTCCGCCGCGAGAGCGTCGGGGACCGTATATAGATGGAGGCCGTTATCAAAGAATGAGAATTGTTCCAGTTTCTTCGCGAGAGTGATATTGCCGTAGATGGAATTCTTCGAGGATACCAGGTCGAAGCCGCGCCACTCGTTCTCGAGCGACGTTTTGTCGATCCTGTCCCAGCCGTTCGAGAACCACGGCAGAAGACAGACAGCAAAGGCGATAGCGGCTAAAGCCTTAAATAAAGGTTTGTAGCTCTCTCTTTCTAAAGAAGAAGCAACCGCAAATACGGCGATCGCGTTAAGCAGGCTCAAAAATGCCGCGATATGCACGGAGCTTAGATGCTGTATCAGGATAAAACTGGCCGCAAAGCCGCCTACTACGGCTCCGCACGTTTCTATTATATAGATCCTGCCGATCCCGGCAGCCCCAAGATGAGACCCCTTTTCATAGATGCCGCAGGCAAGCGCGAACATGAACCCGAGAGCGATGCATATGGGAGCGAGGATGGCGAGGCTTGTGGCGATCATAGGAAAAAAAGGTATTATCTGTCCGGGAGAGACACCAAGCGCCGTTTTGACAGACCTGATAGCGAGGACCGTCAACGGAAGTGCCAATATCAACACAAGCTGGCATAAGCAGAATGCGGCGATCCTATGTTTCATCCTGTCCGCGAAGACCCCGGACAAAGAACTTCCCAGCGCCCCTCCTATAAGCCAGCTCGCCAGTATAAGGCCGATGGATAATTCATTGCCGCAAAAAACAACGAGGAATTCGCGCATGAATACGATCTGCGAAGCCATGGCCGTAATACCTAATATGATCACAGACAGAGATATTGCTCTATTCAATTCGCTCTTTATCCTATCCTTTCATAAAAAGGTTCATAGACGCGAAAATCGCCCCCATATCAGGCTTAACCCCAACAATATGAGAAGCGAGGCGCATAATATCTTAAACACCAGATTGCTGACATTTGACTTCAAGAGCTTCGAAGGGATCCACGCCAGGATGCCTGCCGCGGCCCCTACTACGATCAACCCGGAAAGGAGCGTACCCATGCCGAAAGAGAATACATATAGAACCCCATCGACGATATTCTTTGAGATAAGCGATACCTCGAACAGAAGCGCTATGAGAGGCGGGCATGGTGTTATACCTATCACAAACCCCAACGCAAAGAGTCCGCCGAGATCATGCTTGCTGCGGCTTTGCGCGGCGCAGTGTACGTCATATTTATTTTTATGTACCAGCATAAATATGCCGAGCGCTATACTTATCAAGCCGGCAACCGGTTTAAAATAAGACGTGATATCGGAATTGATGAACCTGTTGAGTAATTCCGCAGATAGTCCGGCTAAAAATCCCAATGTGAGATAAGCGGTAAGTCGGCCGACCAGGAATATCAGGACATCGCACGCCACTCCGCCCGCGTCTTTCCTGCTGCCCGTTATGTATGTTATAAGGATAGGGGTGCAGACTAAAAAACAAGGCCCGATTATTCCGAAACCGAACCCGATGGCAAAGACCTGCACGTATGTGATCAGCGTATCAAACATTATATGGTTATTCAGCGCTCCATATGCCGGCTATCTTGTAACCGCAAAACTTGCACTTACCGTTTTTGATATTGTTTTGCAGGACCTCGTATCCGAGCCTGTCCATCACCTTTTTTCCGCAATTAGGACAATAAGTATCTTCCAACGGATGGCCGGGCACATTTCCTACGTAGACATATTTTAGCCCTGCGTCTTTGGCTATACGGGCGGCCTCTTCCAGTTTTTTAAGCGGCGTCGGCGGCAGGTTCTGCAGCTGGAACGATGGCGTGAACTTGCTGAAATGCAGGGGCGTCTCGCTCCCTGTATTCTCTTTGATCCAGACGCACATACGGCGAATCTCTTCAGGGTCGTCGTTCTGCCCCGGTATCAAAAGATTTGTGATCTCGAGCCAGACGCCCTCCTGCCTCACGGTCTTAATAGTCTCCAGCACCGGCTGTAATTCCGCCATCATGCCCATCTTCTTATAAAACGCCTCGTTAAATCCTTTCAGGTCGACATTCACCGCATCCATATACTTGAGAAGCTCTTTAAGCGGCTCAGGGTTAACATATCCGCACGTATGCATGCCGTTCTTCAATCCTTTTGTCCTGGCGAGCTTTGATATGTCGAGCATATATTCATAAAATACTATGGGCTCTGTATAAGTATAGACGATGAACGGGCAGTTGCTGGCCTGGGCCTGTTTTACCACTTCTTCAGGCGGCATATCGTAGGCAGTGACTTCATCCGGTTTTGATTGGGATATCTGCCAATTCTGGCAGAAGAGGCAGCGCATATTGCACCCTGCGACCGCTATTGAGAACGCGTTTGTACCGGGCAAGACATTAAAGAATGGCTTCTTCTCGATGGGATCGACGTGGACGGCTATTGGATTGCCGTAACCCAGCGTGTAGAGCATGCCGTCCTTATTAATGCGCGCTGTGCAGACGCCCCTCTGGCCCACATCTATTATGCATTTACGGGGGCACAATACGCACTGGACTACATTGTCCCTTACGCGCTCCCAGTAGCTTGCGATCCGGGGCGCAGGCTTAGCGGCAAGAACAACGGCGGAGAAACAAAAACTCAGCGTAACTACGATCAACGCGGAAAATACCGCGGGTATCGGTCTTCGCTTCATATATTTTGGACCTGTATATCGCGCAGCTCCAGCTGGATCGACCGGACGCCTTGCCAGTCATTGATGGCGGGTATATACGCAAGATCCAGCTTTGAACCCGGCGCGGGCATATCCAGGTTATTCCTTCCAAAGCTCACGGCCTCGCATGTAATATTATCATCCGTGACCCACATCTTAAAACCGTTCTTCCCTATCTGTCTTGGTCCGTCCTTTACTACCAGTCCGCGCGAAGCAAGGACGGGCCTTGGGTTGTCGGGCCCGAAAGGAGAAAGGCTCTCGATCTCCGATATGACATTTTCGCTTAGCATGCTGAGCGGGATATCTATATCTATATCCAATCCCGGAA
>JAQUSE010000222.1 GCA_028715235.1 Candidatus Omnitrophota bacterium
AAGCTGGTCATGGAACTCCCTGTCGCTTATCGCGCCCGTGAACTGCAGTATCCTGTCGGCAAGCGTAGATTTGCCATGGTCTATGTGGGCTATTATAGAGAAATTACGTATTAATGACTTATCCATCGTTTCCTGTTCTTAAATGCTATACGCCAATTTCTTCCCGAACTCAAGGATCGAAAGCGCCCTCTTCTCCGTCGGAGCTTCGGCGTAGACCCTCAGGATCGGCTCGGTCCCGGAAAGCCTCATCATGAGCCATGACGAATCTTTGCATATGAATTTATCGCCGTCCAGCCTGTTTATCTTAACGACAGGGCTCGCCAGGATTTCCTTGGGCGGATCAGTCTTCAGATGTTCCATCAGTTTCTGCTTCTTGTCGTCCGGATATTTCACGTCGAGCCTGCGGTATTCGTAGGTGCCGTATTCCTTATCTATGGCCTTCAGGATATCCAGTATGCCTTTCTTCCTCATCGACATCATCTCCAGTATCAGGAGCCCGGACAATACGCCGTCCCTCTCCGGTATAGAGTTCTTGAATGCCACGCCGCCTGTCTCTTCGCCGCCTATCAGGACGTCCTTCTTAAGCATTATCTCACAAATGTATTTAAAGCCTACCGCCGTCTCATGCGTCTTCAGGCCATACTTTTTGCATATCTTATCGATGAGGCCCGTGCCGCAGAGAGTCTGTATCACGTCGCCCCTCATCTTCTTGTCCTCCAGGAGGTGCAGCAGTAGAAGCGTCATGATCTTGTGCCCAGTAAGGAGCTTGCCGTTAGGCAAAGCCACGCCCAGCCTGTCCGCGTCGCCGTCCGTGGCGAGCCCTATATCATACTTTCCCGCTTTTGTCTTTTCGGCCAGCTCTTTAAGGTTCGGCAATATCGGCTCCGGATTTATCCCGCCGAAACCGGGGTTCTTTTCGTCATGTATAGTGTCCACCTTACATTTGCCGCCTTTAAGGATATCCGCTATGTAATCATTACCGGTCCCGTACATCGAATCTACCAGGACCTTTAAACGGCTCTTCTTCAGTAATTTGATATCGGCGTAGTTCCTCACAAATTGAAGGTGTTTCGGGATAATATCTTCGAACCCGATCATGCCCGACGCCTCCAGCTCCGCCAGGGGAGCGTACTTCACTTCACCCTTCCCAAGATACGATTCAAATTTTTTCGTTATGTCCGGGCCCGCGGAACCTCCATAATACGCCTTGAATTTAATGCCGTTATACCTGGCCGGATTGTGGCTTGCGGTTATCATCACGCCGCCCACCAATCCTCTGTCTTTTATGGTAAAACTCACCGACGGAGTAGGCGTCGGCCGGTCGGACAATATCGTCTTGATCCCGTTTGAGGCCAGCACGCACGCTACGAGTTCGGCGTATTTGTCGGACAGGAACCGCGTGTCGTAACCCACTACCGCGCGGCGGTCCTTTACCTTAAGCGGCTTCGTGTCGTTGTTTATATAATCGGCCATGGCTTGAGCGACCAACTTTACGTTATCGAACGTGAAATCCTCGCTTATCACGGCCCTCCATCCGTCTGTCCCGAACTTTATACTGCCCATATTACTCCTCTCTTTCGATAGTCTTGTGTAATGTTAATTGTGTAATGTGTAATGAAAAACATCAAAAAGACAATTTCCATTACACATGCATACATTACACCAGCATTACACATTACACTTTACACATTAAACAAATATCATATTCCTCTCAGTCCTCTAATGGCGCCGGAATAATCCTTGCTCCCGAATACCGCAGTGCCCGCGACGATGACATTGGCGCCTTTTGCTATAACCTCGGCGGCAGTCGACTCGTTGATTCCGCCGTCCACCTCTATATCTTTCTTGAATAATTTACGGAGCTCCTCTATCTTAGGCAGGCAATCCAGGATGAACTCCTGCCCCGCAAAACCCGGCTCAACGGTCATGATGAGGACCATGTCCACCATAGGTAGTATGCTTTTAATGGACTCAAGGTCCGTCTTAGGCCTGATCGAAACGCCGGCCTTCTTTTTGTAATATTTGATAAGTTTGATTATCTCCTTCGGTTTCTCCTCTACCTCCGCATGGAACGTTATAATATCGCTTCCGGCCTTGGCAAAGCTCTCTATATACTTTTCGGGATTATCGATCATCAGATGGACGTCGAGAGGCAGCTTCGTCATAGGCCTTATTGACTTCACGACTACCGGACCTATCGTTATGTTCGGCACAAAGTGGCCGTCCATTACGTCGACGTGTATCCAGTCGGCTCCGGCCTTCTCAACATCCCGTATCTCCTGCCCCAGTTTGGAAAAATCCGCCGACAGTATACTGGGAGCTATCATTATCTTCTGCATGTCCATCTCCTCTTGAGGCTACGTAAGGTTATGGAAAGTTAATTAAGGTTACGTAATGTTAATTTGGCTTTTGTAACTTTACGTAACATTCACTAACCTTACGTAACATTATGTAACCTTTTATTAATTACCCCTTCTGAGATACCATTGAATATACCCTGCCGATATCTTCCAGGGTGATCACGCCGATCACTTTATTATCGCGCATCACCGGCAGCACTCTGACATTATTTACCTGCATTATATTCTGGACCTTCATAAGCGCGTCCGAATCCTTTACTTTTGGAAAATCTTTGCGCATTACATCCTTTACCATCGTATTCATCCCGAACCGGTGTACGCCGGCCATTATATCCTGCCTTGTGGCGAACCCGACCGCATCGCCGTCGTCGACCACGGGAAAATCCTCCTGATGGGAGTGGAAGACCAGCTCCAGGACTTTCGCCAGCGTGGTGTTGCTCTTAACGGTATAAAAATTAGTAGGCAGTATATCGCGAACCCTGAATTTTTTCAAGGCCTCTTTTACATCCACCTGCATCTCTTCGCTGGAAGCGGCCATATATATGAATACGGCTATCACTATTAAAACGATGTTTAACCTTACAAAACCGAAATACGCGAAGCCTAACGCAAATACGTGGCCGAGGTTCACGGCGATCTTCGTGGCCTTCCGGTATCCCATCCTGGTAGCGAGAAGCGCCCTCAAGACCCTGCCGCCGTCCATAGGGAAGGCAGGCAAAAGATTAAAACCGGCAAGAGCCAGGTTTATCCAATATAGATACGCGATCGCAAGCTTCCATGTCCCGGCCGAAAGAGAATGGAACAGGATCTCATCCCCCAACAGGTATTTCATCGGGAAGAAGAATATTACCAGGATGGCGATATTGGAAGCCGGGCCGGCCAGCGATATCAGAAGCTCCTGGATCGGCTTCTCGGGGATCTTTGCCATGGACGCCACCCCGCCTATTGGGAGCAGCGTGATCTCACTGACATTTATCCCGAAATATTTCGCTACAAGGCTGTGGCACAGCTCGTGGACCGTAACGAAGAAAAAGACCCCGAACACCAGGAATACCCATTTCAAGCCGCTCGGCAGGACCAACAGGAACAAAAGAAAGAACGTCACGTGGATGTTTATCGATATGCCGAATATTTTAAATAACTTTATTGAGCCTCTCATGCCAGGTGAAATACCTCCCCGATCTCGCTGCCTTTC
>JAQUSE010000022.1 GCA_028715235.1 Candidatus Omnitrophota bacterium
CCGCTCCCATCACTACTATCAGGTCGCCGCGCTTTTTTATCTTCATGACATGATCCGGGATATCGCCCTTTTTCACTACTACAACGTCATCCATCCCGTTTGCCTTTACCTTATCGTATATCATCCTGATCGAAACGCCTTTAAGCGGCTTTTCGCTTGCGGCGTATATGTCGGTCAGCACCAGCTTATCGGCTCCTTTAAAAGCAGACCCGAAATCATCCACGAGGAAGAGCGTCCGCGTATAACGATGCGGCTGGAATACCGCTATCAGCCTCTTATATTTCAAATTACTGCATGCGTCCAGCACCGCCCTTATCTCCGTAGGATGGTGCGCATAATCCTCTATAAGTATGACCCCGCCGATGTTCGCCCTGACCTGGAATCTTCTCTTTGCCCCTGTGAATTTTTTAATTGAACCGGCTATTGACTTAATATCCAACCCCAGCTCGATGCCGACCAGGACCGCAGCCATGGCGTTAAGGATATTATGCCTGCCGGGAATCTTGAGCCGGATCTCCCCGAGCGCCTTATTTTTAAAAATACACTTGAACGATGTATCAAAACCTTTCATCTTTATATCAGCAGGATGGATATCAGCCTGTTTGGAAAATCCGAAGCCGGCCTTGTTTATCCGGATATCCTTTAATATATCTTTTATATTGGGATCGTCGAAGTTGTAAAATACCGTCCCTCCCTTTTTCGTATTGCCGATAAAAGCGCGATATGACGCCTTAACGCCATCCATAGTCTTAAAATGGTCGATATGCTCCATCTCCATATTTGTTATTACGGAATAAAACGGCTTCAGGTACAAAAATGAGCTGTCGCTCTCATCGGCCTCGGCGACGACATATGACCCGCTGCCGGCTTGGGCATTGCCCTTGAACTGGCCTACCTCGCCGCCTATCATAACCGTAGGCTTAAGCCTGCACTCCTTCAACATAACGGCTATGAGCGCTGTGGTTGTTGTCTTCCCGTGCGTCCCGGTGACAGCAATACCCTTCTTGCAGTTAAATATCTCTCCCAGGATCTCGGCCCTGTGCGCTATATTTACTTTGCGCTGCCGCGCCGCGTGCATTTCCGGATTGCCCTTAGAGATAGACGACGAATATACCAATACCCCCGCGTCCTTCGGGAGGTTCGAAGCGCTGTGTCCCTCGAATATCCTGCCGCCCAGCGCCTGAAGCTTTTTAGTGAGGTCGTTAGCTTCCACGTCCGAGCCGCTCACATCGTAACCCATTTCCAGAAGGACGCGCGCGATTGCGCTCATCCCTATCCCGCCGATACCCACGAAGTGTATGTGTTTATTGTCTAGAAGCATAATCTGCTTTCATTTTACACTTTTGTGTAATGTTAAATGTGTAATGCCTGCCTGCCGGCAGGCAGGTGTAAAGCCGGTGTAATGGATTATTGTGTAATGCAAGAAAACTAAATAGAGCGTATTTTCCATTACACATAGTTACTTTACACCAACATTACACATTACACTTCGCACATTACACAAAGTTGTTTTGTCCTTTGTCATTTATTAAGCTCAGCACTTCCCTTGCCAAGTTATCAGACGCTTCAGGCACGCTTAGACGTTTAGCGGCATCCCCTAATCTTTTTAACTGCTCCTTATCTTTCAGTAATCTTGTTATGACATCCTTAAAAACGTCGCCGGAAAGAGCGTTTTCATCGATCTTTATCGCCGCTCCTTTTTCGGAAAAGGCCATTGCGTTCTCCGCCTGATGGCTCATGGCAAATGGATAAGGAACGAGTATCATGGGCCTGCCGAAAAACGCTATCTCAAAAAGGGCCGATGCGCCCGATCTCGACACTATCAGGTCTGAAGCGCTGTAAGCCTCTTCTATCCTGTCTATAAACGAATAGACCCTGTATTCCAGGCCTTTCAGCGACTTGTATGCCCGGTCAGCCCATTCATAATCCTGGACGCCTGTCAGGTGTATCACCTGGATCGACGACCTTGCGGCCGGGTCGACTTTCGACATGCCGGCAATAAATTGCTCGTTCAGGAAATGTGCGCCCTGGCTGCCGCCTATTACAAGTATCGTAGATTTATTCCTGCTTAAACCGAACCTGCTAAGGCCGAGATCTTTATCGTCTTCAAATATCTCGCGCCTTATCGGGTTCCCGGTAAAGACCGCCTTTATAGCATGCGGCCCCATAAAACGTCTGGTCTCGTCAAAACTTACAGCGACCTTGTCCGCCAGCTTGAATAAGACCTTGTTGGCCCTGCCCGGAGCCACATTCTGCTCGTGAACTATCACGCTCCTGCCGCAAACGCGCCCCGACAATATGACGGGAAACGAAACATAACCTCCGAATCCCACCACTACATCCGGGCGATAAGATATCATTATAAAAAAGGACCTGACCAGGTCAAGCGCCAATTTTACGGCGAATACCGCGGAAGACCACGATATCCCGTAAAACAACTTATTTGCCGATATCAGGGTAAAGTCGAATCCCTCTTTTTCGAATATTCTCCTGTCGAGCGCCCTGTTGCCGCCGACGAATTTAATGGATATATCTTTGTCTTCCTCTTTTAACGTCCTCGCCAGAGCTATCGCCGGGAATATGTGCCCCCCGGAACCCCCGGCAGCTATCAAGACCCTCATCCCGCCCATCAGCACGTCTCGCAATTTTTGGCTATGTTAAGCAAAATACCCACAGCCGCCAGGTGGAATATCAAACCGCTGCCGCCGTAACTTATGAAAGGCAGCGGTAATCCTTTTGTGGGAAGGGCGCCGGCCGTCACGCCTATGTTTATTATCGCTTCCAGCGCGACCAGCGAAACGATACCGAGCGCGACTAATCTCTCAAAAGTCCCGATGGCCTTGAAAGCGATTTTCATGCCCTGCCATACAAAAAGGGAAAAAAGTGTGACTATGGCGGCGGTCCCGACGAATCCCAACTCTTCGCCGATTATCGAAAATATGAAATCCGTATGCGACGCAGGAAGATAAAACAGCTTCTGTTTGGACTGCCCTAGGCCCACTCCGAATATGCCGCCCGATCCGAGCGCTATAAATGACTGTATTATCTGAAACCCCGCGCCCCTCTTGTCGGCCCAGGGGTTCATGAAGGTCATGATACGCCTCCTGCGATAAGGGACCCTGAAAAGCAGCATATACAGAAAGGGCAGGCTCGCCAGGACAGTGGCCGCTATATGGGCCACGTTCACGCCGCCCGCAAACATCATTATTACCGCTATCAGAGAGACCGTTATCGCGGTCCCGAGATCCGGCTCCAGCAATATGAGTCCAACCATCGCGCCTAATATAAATATAGCGGGAAGATACCCTTTAAGAAAACTCTTCATCAATATGCCTTTACGGGCGATCAGGTCCGCCATATATATTATTATGGCTATCTTAGCGAATTCTGACGGCTGGAAATTGACTGCTCCCGCCCTGAACCACCGCCGCGCGCCGGCAGTCTCCCTGCCGATATGCGGCACAAGGACCAGCAATAGAAGCGCGAGAGAGGTCAGCATGATAGGTTTTGAATACTTCTTCAGCATATTTATGTCTATGGACATTGCCGCGAACATCATTATGAGGCCTATCGCAAGATATATGATATGCCTCTTTATGTAATAAAGGCTGTCGCCCATGCTCGAATGTGCGTATATAGCGCTCGCGGAATATATCATAACGATCCCGAACGATACCAGGATTGCGATTATCAAAAATATTGAGATCCTGACGTTTCTCATCTCACGCTCTTTGCCGCTATGCGCGGGTCCTTCAATCGCGCTACGGCTTTTTTAAAAACCTCTCCGCGCTCTTTATAAGAGCTGAACATGTCAAAACTGGAACACATAGGAGAAAGCAGGACCATGGATCCTTCTTTAGCAAGTTCACTTGCCTTTTCGACCGCCGTAAACATGTCCCCGGCCTCATGCGTCCTGGCCGCGCTCTTCAGTGCCGCCTTTATTCTTCCCGCGGCCTCTCCTATCAGCACAATGTCGGATACCTTCTTCTTTACTATATTTTTAACGAACGAATAATCGCTAAACTTATCCTTGCCGCCGGCTATCAATATGACCGGCTTCTCGCAGGACTCCAGGGCTCTGTAAGTTGAATCGACCGTCGTTCCTTTAGAATCATCTACATATTCGACGCCGTTTATCGTATCGACGGTCTCGAACCTGTGCGAAAGGCCCTTGAATCCGCTTATCGTCTTTTTGATAGAACTTTCGGGGACGCCGGCAAGCATGCAAGCAAGAGACGAAGCAAGGACGTTCTCGATGTTATGCAGCCCTTTAAGCCTGATGTCTTTCACCGAACATATCTCTTTTTCAACGCCAGGCTGGACGCGGCAAAATAGCTTTTCGCCCTTAAGATAAGCTGATCCGCCGTCCTTATTCAGCCTGCTGTAAAAAAGGACTTTCGACCCGGCCTTGTCCTTAAGGTTCTTCAGATTATCCGCGTCATTATTCAATATCAGGTAATCACCTCTGTCCTGATTAACAAAAACTTTAAGTTTTTCATTGAAATAGCCGCTGAATTTTTTGTATCTATCCATATGGTCATCGGTGATATTCAATATTATAGCTATATGAGGCTTGAAGCTCTCTATCCTCTCAAGCTGGAAGGAGCTGACCTCAAGGACGACCCACGTATCGGACCTTATCTTCTTTATCTCGCCGCACAGGGAATTTCCTATGTTCCCGCAGACGACGACATCTTTGAGGCCTTCTTTCAGCATCTCGCCTGTCAGGGTCGTTACAGTGCTCTTGCCGTTAGTTCCGGTGATAGCTATTATCCTGCCCTTACAGAACCCGGACCCGAGCTCCATCTCTCCTATAATAGGTATCCCGTATTTATCCGCCCACTTGACAGCCGGAGACGTATCTTCAACGCCGGGGCTCAACACTACAAGCGCGCTGCCTTTAATAAAACCTTCGGTATGGCCGCCTATCTCGACCTCTGCGCCCATTAACTTGAGTTTCTTTGCGGCGTCTTTTGCGGATTGTGTATCCTGAGAATCGGTAGCTCTGACGTCAGCTCCGTATTCTTTCAATAAAAGCGCTGCATTGAGGCCGCTATTGCCAAGGCCGACGACTGTTACAAGCTTATCTTTGATATCCATAATCTAACTCAAACACTTTTGTGTAATGTTAAATGTGTAATGTGTAAAGCAGGTTTAATGTATTATTGTGTAATGCAAAAAATATTAGTTAGAGCGAATTCTCCATTACACATAGCCGCATTACACCAACATTACACATTAAACCTTACACAATACACAAATCCAGTTTACTGCAATTTCAGAGTAGATAAGCTGAAGAGCGCCATCACTATTGCAATTATCCAGAAGCGTATAGTTATCTTCGACTCTGCCCATCCCAAAAGCTGAAAGTGATGATGGATCGGCGACATGAGGAACAGCCTCTTCTTGGTGGTCTTGAACCATACCACCTGCAGCACTACCGATGCCGCCTCTATGACAAATATTCCGCCCACGAGGAACAGGAGCAGTTCCTTCTTTATGAATATCGATACGACCCCTATTGCTCCGCCCAGCGCGAGAGAACCGGTATCCCCCATGAATACGCTCGCGGGTATTGAATTGAACCATAAAAATCCCAACCCTGCCCCGACCATGGCCGCGCAAAAAACGGATAATTCGCCGGAACTCGGCAGATAGAATACGTGAAGATACTCACTGACGCTGAAATGGCCCGCGATGTAACTGAGCACCGAATACGTTAGGGCAGCTATTATCGTGCAGCCTATCGCCAGCCCGTCCAGGCCGTCTGTAAGGTTGACCGCATTGCTTGCGCTTGTCAATACCAGTATGACAAACAGTATATAAAATGCCCCCAGATTTAGAGCGACATTCTTAAGGAACGGGACATACAGCGTATTCGGTATCGGAGTAAATAACATTATGAATATCGACACCAGCAAGCCGAGTATTATCTGGCTCAGGAACTTCTTCCCGGCAGTAAGGCCAAGGTTCCTCTTCTTAACTATCTTTATGTAATCATCCCAAAACCCGACAGCTCCCAGCCATAAGAACGAGAAGAGCGTCGCCAGTATATACTTGTTAGCCAGATCGGCCCATAACAATGTCGATATGACAATGGACAATATGATCAGGACGCCGCCCATCGTCGGCGTGCCCTGTTTATGTTTATGGAGATCGTAAAGGGATTCTACGTGTTCTTTTCTTATGTTCTGGCCGAAGTTAAGCTCTTTAAGCCACTTTATTATTACAGGACCGAGTATGAGCGATATTACGAAAGCCGTAAGGGCCGCCATCACCGCCCTGAACGTAATATATCTGAATACATTGAACCCGAACCACAGATCCCGCAATGGATAAAATAAGTAGTATAACATCTTTACCTTGTCAGTTTATTCAGCACTTCTTCCATCTTCATCGACCTCGAACCTTTCAAAAGCACGGCATCCCCTTTTTTGACGATCTTCTGCAGTACGCGCGCTATCTCATCGTGGCTCGAGCAATGCCACAGCCTGTCGCGGCGCATACCAGACCTCCTGGCCTGATCCAGAGTATGCTTTGAAAGATCGCCGAACGTCAAAAGGCCGTCTACGCCCGCCTTCGCGATATAGTTGCCGATGCCTTTATGAAGATCAATGCTCTCATCGCCGAGCTCGAGCATGTCGCCGGATACGACCCACTTTGCCCTGGCAGGATAGTTCCTTATCGTTTCCAGGGCGCATTTCATCGATAGCGGATTCGAATTATAAGAGTCGTTTATCACATCGACGCCTCTTATCTTCTTCAGGTCGAGTCTCATGTTGGCCGGGCTATACCTTTCAAGCGCTTTTTTTGCCGTCCTGCTGCCTATGCCGAAGCAATACGCGACCGCTATAGCGGCAAGGGCATTATATACGTTGTGCATGCCAAGAATGTTCAATTCAAATGCCTCCTTACCGTTCATCGTAAAATATGTCCTTGCCTTGTCGAAAGAAACGGCATTAGCCCTAAAATCGTTGGACTTCCCCATCCCATAACACGCTATCCTGAAACGGTTATCTTTTATGCCGGACAGGTATTTATCGTCCCCGTTAACTATCAATACACCCTTCTCTTCCAGAAAATCCAGGAGCTCCATCTTCGCTTTAAACACTCCATCCAGATCCCGGAAATATTGCAGGTGCGACGGCCCTATATTTGTCATCACAGCGAATGTCGGCCTAACCATGGCTGCCAGCGACGCTATCTCGCCTTTGTGATTCGTGCCGAGTTCCAGGACACAGATATCATGGTAAGGTTTCAATTTGAGGAGTGTTTGAGGAACGCCTATGTGGTTATTATGCGTCCCCTCATTTTTCAATACATTATACTTTTGGGATAATACGGCCCATATCATATCCTTGACCGTAGTTTTTCCGTTCGATCCTGTCACAGCTATGACGGGAATGGAAAACTTGCCGCGATGAGCGGCTGCTATATCCTGCAGGGCTTTAGTCGTATCTTCGGCAAATATTATTATCTTTCCGCAGGCGGCATTGACCAGATCGCGGTCTGAAACGAGCGCGCCGGCGGCACCTTTATTTAAGGCGTCTGACACAAAATCATTGCCGTTGAAATTCGGCCCCTTAAGCGCTATAAAGAATCCGCCTTTACCCACAGCCCTTGAATCCGTAGAGACGACTGAAAGATCTATATCGGCGTCGTGGCTTCCGGATAACAATTTGCCGTTTACCGCTTTTACTATATCCCTGACTTTCATTTCCGCCCCTTTAGTATCTCTCTGGCTATTTCGCGGTCATCGAACGGATAAACCTTATCCTTTACTATCTGGCAATTCTCGTGACCCTTACCCGCGATGATGACTATGTCTCCCGCCGACGCTTTTCTTATCGCTTTCTCTATAGCCTTGCGCCTGTCAACGATTACATCGTAATTTTCGAACTCTTTTTTGACGCCTTCCTCTATCTCGCCTATTATGGCGGAAGGCTCCTCAAACCTCGGATTGTCGGATGTTATCACGACATAGTCGGATAATCTGCACGCTACCCTTCCCATAAACGGCCTCTTTTGAGCGTCCCTGTTGCCGCCGCAGCCGAAGACGGTTATTATCTTTTCCGGCGCGGTTTTTTTCAGGAGGCTCAATACGTTAGAGAGCGCGTCCTCGGTATGCGCGTAATCGACCAACACTTTGAAAGGCTGCCCTTCATCCACAGGTTCCAGCCTTCCCGGGACAGAAATGGTCGACTCAACACCTTTTATTATTGCATCCGGGTCGATGCCCAACGCTAAAGACGCCGCCACAGCCGCGAGAATATTTGATATGTTATGCATGCCCATCAATTTGGAGCGTACCTTAAGATTGCCTTTTGGAGTCCTGGCCGTAAAAACAGATCCGTTCAGCGAAAGCCCTATGTCTTTGGCTATTACGTCCGCATCCTTCTTTATACCGTAGGTGACCACTCTGTTCTTTATGGCGGACCTTAAAGACGCTACCTTCCTGTCGTCGCTGTTCAATATCGCGGCTCCATCGTCTTTCAGTCGATCGAAGAGTTTCGACTTTGCCTTAAAATAATTGTCTACGGTCTTATGGTAATCGAGGTGCTCTCGGGTAATATTGGTAAATATCCCCGCGTCGAATGAGACGCAGTCCACCCTGTTCTGGTCCAGGGCATGGCTCGACACCTCCATAACGGCATGGCTCAGCCCGCATTTCATCATATCAGAGAGCATGGACTGCAGCTCGAGCGGGCCGGGTGTAGTATTCTTTGAAGGCAGGACCTTCTTATTCATCCTGTAGTTCACGGTCCCTATGACGCCGGCGCCTTTGCCGCCCACCTTAACTATATTTTCCATTATATATGTTATCGTCGTCTTCCCGTTCGTCCCCGTAACACCTATCGTCTTAAGTTTTTTTGACGGATGATTGTAAAAATTCCCGGCGATGATAGGAAGGCTTGAGCGCGTATCGTATATCAATATCTTCTTAACTTTTTTAGGCGCGTTAAAATCTTCTTCGGCCACTATTACCGCGGCGCCTTTATTTACAGCTTCATTTATATAACGGGAGCCGTTGACCGAATATCCCCTTACCGCAACAAAGAGGCCGCCCTTATCGACAGAACGGGAATCGCAGGCCACTTTACCTATATCCAGCCCCGATATATCGTCTTTCGTGCTAAAGACTATTCCCTTAAGGACATCTTTTAAATGCATACAGCCTCATCTGCCTTTGGCATTTAGATACTTCAGGGACTCGTCAGCTACATTTTTAAATACCGGCGCGGCTACATCGCCCCCGTAATAAACCACTCGCGGCTCGTCAACGCACACGGCTATCGCAAGTACCGGCTTCTCGACCGGCACAAAACCTATGAACGACGCCACAAACCTATCATGCGAATATACCCCGCTAGGCTCCACCTTCTGCGCAGTCCCGGTCTTGCCGCCGGCCGTATAATCCTCTATCCTGGCCTTCTTCCCTGTGCCGGTCTCTACCGCCCCCTTCAATACCCCCCTCACCTTCGCCGCAGTCTGCGGGGAGACCACTTTCCTGGTGATCTTTGAAGGCACCTCTTTTACCACAAGTCCGTTGTCGTCGACTATCTGGCTCACCACCCGCGGCCTTATCAGGAAACCGTTATTAGCTATAGCTGATATGGCGCATGCCAGCTGCATAGCCGTTGACGTGACTTCCTGCCCCATAGGTATGGCGAGCATGCTTCCTTTGGACCATCTCGATAGCGGCCTGTTCATCCCGATGACCTCACCCGGCAGATCGACCCCTGTCTTTTCATAAAACCCGAAAGCCCTGATGTAATGATACATCTTTTCCGGGCCGAATCGGCCAGCCACTTTGACAGTGCCTATGTTGCTCGACTTTTCAATTATCTCCCTGAATGTCATGATACCATGAGGAGTGTGGTCGTGCAATATTCTACTGCCGACCTTCCAGGCGCCGTTCTCGCAATCGAATTTATCGTCCAGGCGCGCGGCCTTCTCTTCCAGGGCTGCGCATGCGGTGACGATCTTAAACACGCTTCCAGGCTCAAAAAAATCGTTTATCGCCCTGTCCCTCATAGACTCTATGGGCCGTTTGCTGAAGTTGTTCAGGTCGAAGTTCGGAAAATTTGCCAGAGCCAGAATATCGCCCAAGCGCGGATCCATAACTATGATAGAGGCGCCCTTCGCGTTATACTTTTCGTACATCTTGTATAGCTCCCTCTCCGCTATATTCTGTATGACCTGATCTATTGTAAGTACAAGATTAAAACCGTTCTTCGAAGGAATATATTCACCCTGATACGATTCTAATAATTTCCGCCTGGCGTCTTGCGTGGATATAAGCCATCCGCTCTCTCCCCTTAAATACTTATCATAATATAATTCCAGCGCCTCCAATCCTGTGTTATCTATATCTACTGTTCCCAATACATGGCATGCGAGGCTCTTGTTAGGATAGAACCTTTTGGATTCCTCCAGCATCCCGATACCTGTGAGATTGAGTTTCTTTATCGCTGAGGCTTCCCGCGAGGTAATCTTTCTTTTCAGCCAGACAAAAGACTTATCTCTCGACATCTTTTGCATCAAGATATTCTGGTCGATCTTCAATATTGAAGAGAGTATCCTCGCGGTCTTTTTCTTGTTTTCGATCCGGCGGGCATTCGCAAACACGGAGTTACTGCTGAGATTTACAGCCATGACACGCATATTTCTGTCAAATATAGTCCCGCGTTTGGGCGGGATCTCGACAGAAACCGTGTGTTGCTCTCCTGCTATTCTTTGGTAGAAATCATGCCTTAATGCTTGCAGATAAAAGAGACGTAATAATAGGAGGGTTAAGGATAGTAGAAAAAAAAGGAAGACGGCTAACTGACGCGCCCTGAATATTCCGCTGTGCACGTATTAAAAAATCCTTTTTACTTCTCTTTCGCATGAGCCTCTGCTCTGCCTACGAAGAAGTCAAACGCACTTAATATATTAGCGCCTTTTTCGACGCCTAATCTCACACGCCTTTCGGCTTCAGCTTTTGGTGTCAACCTTGCCATCCTGACCACATTCTTCCTTTTAGGATAGACAATCTCTATGTTATGCGCGAGAAGTATCTTTTCGAGTCTAGATGGTGACTCGAGATTGTCGATATTATATCCCAGGCTTTCATTATGGTCAAGCATATCTTTGAGCTTCTTCTCTTTGCTTTCTATCGCATAACTTAACTTGACCGCTTCTACCTGCTGGTGCACATAAACCAGGGATAAAACGGTTATAAATGCCAGAAGTAACACCAATCTCAACAGCCTCATAGCGACACTAGATCCTTTCCGCAACTCTCATTTTCGCGCTTCTCGACCGGGGATTAGAAAACGCCTCTTTGTCTGTCGGCCGCAGGGGTTTCTTCGTCACGATCTTAAGCACCCCCAACTTCGTATACCCCTTAAATAGATTTTTTACTATCCTGTCTTCCAGGGAATGGAATGATATGACACATATCCTTGATCCGACATCAAGCCAGGATACCGCTTTCTTCAAACCTTCTTCGAGCGCTTCGAGCTCGTTATTGACCGCTATCCTTATAGCCTGAAAAGTCCTTGTCGCTGAATCTGTCTTACCCCCTCCGCTCCTTGGACCTATGGCCCTGTGGATCACCGACGCCAGGTCGCCGGTCGTTTCGATCGGCTTTCTGGCCCTCTCCCTTACAATAGATCGAGCGATCCTGCTGTGAAAACGCTCTTCGCCGAATCGCTCGATTATATCCGAGAGATCCTTCTCTTTGACCCTGTTCACGATGTCATAAGCCGTCATGGTAAGACGTTTATCCATCCTCATGTCCAGCCTGGCATCGTGCTTGATACTGAAGCCCCTTGACCCGTTCTCGATTTGGTGTGATGACACACCCAAGTCAAATATTATGGCGTTCAGGTTTTTTATATTTTCTTTTAAAAGGATCCTGTCGAGGTCCTTAAAGTTTTCGTTTATTAACTTGAAACTATCTTTGAAATCCGCGAGGGCGGCTTCTGCCGTCTCGACGGCCGAGGCGTCCGCGTCAAGGCCTATCAGCCTGCCGCCCGGCGCTATGGCCTTCAATATCTCTCTGGCATGTCCCCCACCGCCTACAGTCGCGTCTAACACAATAAATCCCGGCTTTAAATTCAAAGAACCTGTCGCTTCATTAAGCATTACCGGTAGATGCACGAGAAACCTGCCCTGGAAATTTTATCTGTATAAGGACTGAAAAATTAAATCTTTGTCAACATGCCGTATTTGATCGAAAACAACTTCCTGCACAACTGGCTGTCTATGCCGAGATATGTCGGACTGCAATTAAGAGCCCTTGCCTTCTTGAGCCTTTCAGTAGATGATGTCATCAGGACAGTGTAGACGTCTTCCTTTTTTTCGAAACGGATATTCCTGGAATTCATCGGACCACCTCCGGTTTTCCCGCCCGGAGTCAACACGGGGCGGGATTCCGCCGTCCGGGTCGTCTGCCCGGATGGCTTCATTATTCCTCCTGCGTCATCAGCCTTTCAGCTATCTCTTCAAACGACTCTTTCGAGGTACTGTAATATTCAGCCCACTCCTCTTTGGACCATATCTCGATCCTGTTCGAGACCCCTATTATCATCACATCCCTTTTAATACCCGCGAAATCTTTCAGGTATTTCGGGATGAGTATCCTGCCTTGTTTATCGCATTCTATCTGGCTGGCTCCCGAGAAATAGAGCCTGTTAAATTTTCTCGCTTCCGATTTCGTGAAAGAGACAGCCTTGAACTTCGATTCCTGCGTCTTCCACTCGTTCTCAGTAAAAAGAAAAAGGCACTTATCCAGACCCCTGGTTATGTAGAATCTTTCAATATCGTACTCCTTGAAAGATTCCCTGAACTTCGAGGGGATAATAAGCCTTCCCTTGTTGTCTATAGTGTGTTCATGCTCACCATAAAACATTCCGATGCTCCTCCATTTTACTCCACTTTATACCACTATATGGTATAAAGTATACACTAGCCCCCCATTCTTGTCAAGCATAGTAATATATAATCGCGGGAATGGGCGCACAATAATAAGGGGCAGTAGAGTTATCTACTGCCCCTTATTAAGCAGGTCTGTAAGCCGAGTTCTGTCTATCCGTCACTTTCTCATGCCGGTTCTCTGATATAAGAAAATGACTGAGAGGCGCTCATC
>JAQUSE010000223.1 GCA_028715235.1 Candidatus Omnitrophota bacterium
AGGTCTATCAGGACGAGCATAGCGTTCTCTTCGACCGAAGAGAACCCTTTGAGGACTATAGTTATAACGAGCCCGGGCCCGCAGGAAGGGAAGACTATGACGCTCTGTAACCTCGGCATAGCCATAGCGCAGAACCAGAAGAAGGTCCTTCTCGTAGACGCCGACATGCGCAATCCCAGGCTTCATGAGGTTTTCAAGAAAGAGAACGAGACCGGCCTCAGCACATTTCTGTCGGGACAGGCCGGATTTAGCGAAGTGGTGCAGAAGACGGACATTGAAAATATTGCCTTGGTCCCGAGCGGCATCCATCCTCCGAATCCGTCCGAGCTTCTTGCGAGCCACAAGATGAAGACTTTTTGCGACGAGGCCATGAAAAAGTTTGATTATGTGATTATAGACACTCCGCCGATAGCGATGCTTACCGACGCGGTCATACTTTCAGGCATAACGGACGGCATCATCATGGTCCTGGAGAGTGGGAAGACGTCGAAGAAGATACTGCCGCGGATACATAAACTTCTCGAAGACGCCAAGGCGAGGATCATCGGCATCGTCCTCAATAAGATCTCTATCCATAGCGAGAATTACCGCTACTATTCCTACTACTATTCAAGAAAACCGAAATAAGATGGGGCTGTAGTGAAGAGGGATCACGACACAATGGCATTGTGTAATCACGAGTTCGATTCTCGTCAGCTCCACCAAATTTCGCAGCTGGCTTAGTCAGGCGAAATTTGTCCCGAGGAGCCGCAGTTAGACCAAGGCGACGAGGGACTACCTAAAGAAAGACTGTGGTACAGGGGGGCACATTCTATTCTTAGTCTTGGATGTGTCCCCAATTCAACTAATGAAAATTTTGCCGAGGTGGTCTTGCGCAAAACGAATGCAACAGCGCAAGACACAAAATACCTGAAACGCTGACTGGAAATACATTTAGCTGGAGTGGCGGAATGGCATACGCGCTGGTCTCAAAAACCAGTGACCGTAAGGTCGTGTGGGTTCAAGTCCCACCTCCAGCACCAACTCTGACTCATATGAAACGCATCGGACTTCATGTCTCTATTGCCGGAAATATCTGCGAGTCGCTCGACCGCGCTAAATCTCTCGGTTGTAATACGATGCAGATATTCAGCCGTAACCCAAGAGGGTGGCAGGCGACAAATCTCGCAGAGTCCGACGTTGCGGAATTCAGGCGCCTTAAGTCGAATTATGACATTAAACCTGTAGTCGTCCATATACCGTATATAATAAATCTCGCGACTCCCGACGATGTTTTGTATAAGAAGTCTATAAACGCTTATATCGAGGACGTTAAGAGAGCGGACCTGCTCGGTGCCGAATATTTCGTGACGCACCTCGGAAGTCACGTGGGCAGCGGCGAAGCCGGCGGCATCGAGAGGTTTTCCAAAGCGCTTAATGAAATAATAAGATCGGCAAGGCCGGAGACGACAATACTGCTGGAAAATACCGCCGGTTCCGGCTCGTCGATAGGTTACAGGTTCGAGCACTTGAAGCGCATCATCGAAAGCCAGGGTCGGCCTTCGAATATAGGCGTATGCCTCGATACGGCGCATACTTTCGAGTCCGGGTATGATATAAAGACGAAGAAAGGGCTGGAGGCGACCCTTAAAGAATTTGACAGGTTGGTCGGACTCTACCTCATCAAGGTGGTCCATTTTAACGACAGCCTGTCGCCTGCCGGCTCTCATGTCGACAGGCATCAGCATATAGGTAAAGGCAACATAGGTTCCGAGGCTTTGGGAAGGATAATAAACCATCCCGGACTTAAGAATGCGGCGTTCATCATGGAGACGCCGAAGGAATCGGACAAAGACGACAAAAAGAACATGGCAGCGGCTAAAAGGATGTGCAGGATAAAATGATCGACGAAAAATTATATCCCTTCGATACAATAGAAACCAAGTGGCAGAAGTTCTGGCGGGACAAAGGGCTTTTCACCGTAGATACGGGCGATCCAAAAAATAAATACTATTGCCTCATGATGTTCCCATACCCGTCGGCGGCGCTCCACGTCGGCCACGGCAGGAACTACATAATAGGCGACGTCGTCGCGCGATACAAGATGATGAGAGGTTTTAATGTTCTCGCGCCTATGGGGTTCGACGCGTTCGGCCTGCCGGCCGAGAACGCCGCGATAAAGGGGGGCATACATCCAAAGGTCTCCACCCTTAATAACATAAAGACGATGAAGAGGCAGCTCAACCAATGGGGCGTTGAATACGATTGGGACAGGGAAGTGATCTCATGCCTTCCTGATTACTATAAGTGGACGCAGTGGATATTCATCAAACTTTATGAGAAGGGGCTCGCCTATAAGAAGAAGGCCTATGTTAACTGGTGCCCTTCATGCAAGACGGTCCTTGCCAACGAACAGGTGGTTAACGGCGGATGCGAAAGATGTTCGACGGAAGTGAACCAGAAAGAGCTGGAACAGTGGTTCTTCAGGATCACGAAGTACGCCGACAGGCTGCTTAAAGACCTGGAGAAGCTGACCGAATGGCCTGAACGGGTGAAGATAATGCAATCGAACTGGATCGGCAGGAGCGAGGGCGTCCGGATAGATTTCAAGATAGACGGCATGGCCGATATATTGGAGTGTTATACGACCAGAGTAGACACTATCTACGGCGCTACATTCATCGCGCTCGCTCCTGAGCACCCTTTGGTCGACAGGCTTGTCAAGGGCTGCAAAGACGAAGCCGGCGTACTGAAGGCCGTTCAGAAGATGCGCGATGAATCCAAGGTCTCCCGGTCGCAGGAAGATGTGGAGAAAGAAGGCGTATTTACCGGCAAATACGTAATAAACCCCGTCAACATGAAGAAGGTGCCTATATGGGTATCTAATTATATACTCATGGAATACGGGACCGGCGCGATAATGGCTGTGCCGGCGCATGACCGGAGAGATTTTGAATTCGCAAAAAAATATAAACTGCCGGTAGAAGTAGTTATAGACGATCCCGAAAATCATTTAAATGCTGCTACCATGAAAGAGGCGTATGTCGGAGAGGGCGTCATGATAAATTCGGGACAGTTCAACGGCCTCAATTCGCGGGACTCTATGGTCAAGATCGCCGCTTATTTCGAAGAGAAACAGTACGGCAGGAAGACGGTCCAGTACCGGCTCCGCGACTGGCTCATATCGCGCCAGAGGTATTGGGGCGCGCCGATACCCATTATTTACTGCAAAAAGTGCGGGGTCGTGCCGGTCCCTGAAAAGGAACTGCCGGTCCTGCTGCCCGAAGACGTCGAATTCCGCCCGACGGGCGAATCTCCGCTGAAGTTCGCCAAAGGCTTCGTGAACGTCAAATGTCCGAAGTGCAATGGCCCCGCCGAGCGGGAGACTGATACGATGGATACGTTCGTCGATTCGAGCTGGTATTTCCTCCGTTATATATCGCCTCATATGAAAGACAGGCCGTTCGATACGGACCTGGTGAACAAATGGCTTCCGGTTGACCAGTACATAGGAGGCATAGAACACGCGATACTGCATCTATTGTACTCGAGGTTCATCA
>JAQUSE010000023.1 GCA_028715235.1 Candidatus Omnitrophota bacterium
CGTCTGCATCCTAGCGTAAACCTGGGCATCCTGAAATTCCTTGCTTTCGAGCAGGTCTTCAAGAACAGCCTGACGACGTTCCCGATGGGAGGCGCAAAGGGCGGGTCTGATTTCGACCCCAAGGGGAAATCGGACAATGAGGTCATGAGGTTCTGCCAGAGTTTTATGACAGAGCTCTGTAAATATATAGGACCCGACACCGATGTGCCGGCCGGAGATATAGGCACGGGTGGCCGCGAAATAGGGTATATGTTCGGGCAATATAAAAGGATTCGCAATAAATTCACAGGAGTCCTTACCGGAAAAGCCCTTAACTGGGGCGGCAGTCTTATAAGGCCGGAGGCGACGGGTTACGGATGCGTATATTTCGTCGAGGAGATGCTGAAGGCCAACGGTAAGTCGATAAAAGGAAAAGTCGCCGCGGTCTCCGGATCCGGTAACGTAGCGCAGTATACGGTTGAAAAACTGATGCAATTAGGAGCGAAGGTAGTCACGCTATCCGACTCGAACGGTTTCATACACGACGAGGGAGGTATCGATAAGAAGGAACTTGACTGCGTAATGCAGCTTAAGAACGTAAAACGCGGCCGCATAAAAGACTGCGTCAAAGATTTCAAATGTAAATACTACGAGAACAAAAGGCCTTGGGGAGTAAAATGCGATTTGGCGTTCCCGAGCGCAACGCAGAACGAGATAAGCGCCGAAGACGCCAAGACGTTGGTCAAAAACGGATGCATAGCCATAGGAGAGGGCGCAAATATGCCGACCACGCCGGAAGGTATTAAGATATTCCAGAAAGCGAAGATCATGTACGCTCCCGGAAAAGCGGCAAACGCCGGAGGCGTCGCCACGTCCGGGCTGGAGATGAGCCAGAACAGCATGAGACTATCGTGGACTAGAGAAGAAGTTGACGAAAGACTGCACAATATCATGATAGCTATACATGAATCGTGCGTGAAATACGGTAAACAGGGAGGCTACATCAACTACGTGGACGGGGCAAACATCGCGGGATTTGTAAAAGTAGCAGATGCGATGATCGATCAGGGCCTGGTATAAGCTCACTGCGCAAAGAAAGAAGGTAGATGTATAAAAGGCGTTTTTTAAGCCGGCAGTTGGTTTAGAGAACGCCTTTTTTACAAAATATTTATGGGCGACGCGATACTGGCATTAGAAGACGGGAAGATCTATAAGGGTGTTTCTTTCGGCGCCACCGGTGAAAGATACGGTGAAGTCGTATTTAATACCAGCATGACCGGATATCAAGAAGTGCTGACAGACCCCTCATACAAAGGCCAGATCGTCACGATGACATACCCCTTGGTCGGGAATTACGGCGTAAATGATGAAGACGCCGAATCGCGTAAACCGTTCGTCGAAGGGTTTGTCGTTAAGGAGTGCAGCAAGATAGCGAGCAACTGGCGCAGCAAAAAAACGCTCGACGATTACCTGAAAGAGAACGATATTGTCGGGGTGGAGGGCATAGATACGAGAGACCTGACCTTGCATATACGCGAGGTTGGAACTATGAAGGCTGTTCTGTCCACAGTAGATACGGACGAGGAGAATCTTGTAAGGAAGGCACAAAAATCCCCCGGCCTTTTAGGAAGGGACCTCGTTAAAGAGGTAATAGCAGCAAAAGAATACGAATGGAACGATAAAGGCAGATATAAGGTCGTGGTTCTGGATTGCGGCGTAAAATTGAACACCCTCAGAGAACTCGCCAAGAACAATTGCAGGGTGGTCGTAGTTCCGGCGACGACCGGCCCCGAAGAGATACTTGCAATTGGCCCCGATGGGATTCTTCTTTCAAACGGCCCCGGAGATCCCGCGGCGCTGCCGTATATCGTAAAGACGACTCAAGGCCTTATCGGAAAAGTGCCCATATTCGGTATCTGCCTCGGCCACCAAATACTCGGCCAGGCTTTCGGCGGCAAGACTTATAAGCTCAAGTTCGGACATCACGGCGGCAATCAACCTGTGAAAGATGTAAAAACGGGAAAGGTCGCCATAAGCGTCCAGAATCACGGATTTTGCGTAGATATTGACACTCTGAATAAGCGGGAAATAGAGTTGACGCATCTTAACCTTAACGACCAAACGCTCGAAGGTATGCGCCACAAGAAACTTCCCATATTCTCCGTGCAGTTCCATCCCGAAGCGGCGCCCGGACCGCGCGACGCCGAGTATCTATTCGGCAATTTCGCAGAGATGATGAAATAAGAAAGAAGACATATGCCGAAGAGGAAAGACATAAAAAAGATATTGATAATAGGCTCAGGCCCTATTGTGATCGGACAGGCTTGCGAATTCGACTACTCCGGATCACAGGCATGCAAGGTCCTTAAACAGGATGGGTATAAGGTCATCCTTGTCAATTCAAACCCCGCGACCATAATGACCGATCCTGAACTGGCGCATCGGACCTATATCGAGCCTATAACTGTCGAGGCTATATCAAAGATCATCGAGAAAGAGAGACCTGACGCCCTTCTTCCGACACTCGGCGGGCAGACCGCCTTAAATACAACGGTCAATCTTGACAAAGCCGGCGTATTAAAGAAATATAAAGTCGAGGTTATAGGAGCGGACATAAAAGCCATTAAGAAAGCCGAAGACAGGCTTCTGTTCAAAAAAGCGATGATGAAGATAGGGCTGGATCTGCCCAAAAGCGGACTCGCGTATAACCTGAAAGAAGCTTTCAAGGTCGCCGAGAACATAGGGTTCCCGGCCATAATCAGGCCCAGCTTCACGCTTGGCGGGACCGGCGGAAACGTTGCCTATAATCTGGAGGAATTCAAGAGTAAGGCAAAGCTCGGCCTGGAATCGAGCATGATAAGCGAGATATTGATTGAGGAATCGGTAATAGGCTGGAAAGAATATGAACTGGAAGTCATGAGGGACCTTAAGGATAACGTCGTCATAATATGCTCCATAGAGAACTTCGACCCAATGGGAGTGCACACCGGGGACAGCATAACGGTGGCGCCGGCCCAGACATTAACTGACAGGGAATACCAGGCTATGCGGGACGCCGCAATAGCCTGCATACGCGAGATAGGCGTTGAAACGGGTGGCTCCAATATCCAGTTTGCCGTCAACCCCGATACGGGCAGGATGGTCGTGATCGAGATGAACCCGAGAGTCTCGAGAAGCTCCTCCCTTGCCTCAAAGGCGACAGGATTCCCGATAGCCAAGATAGCCGCAAAACTGGCTGTCGGATATACTCTCGACGAGATACCGAACGACATAACCGAAAAGACGCCTGCCTGCTTTGAGCCGTCAATAGATTACTGCGTCGTCAAGATCCCGCGGTTCACATTCGAAAAGTTCCCGGCGGCGGACCCTACGCTTTCGATATCAATGAAATCTGTCGGCGAGGCCATGTCGATAGGCAGGACATTCAAGGAGGCACTCCAGAAAGGGCTACGTTCTTTAGAGATAAAGAAGTCGGGCCTGGAAACTATTTTATTCAAAGAGAGCCTTAACGACATAAGGCCCGAAGAAGATACTATAGAGCTCATATATGATAAATTAAGGACCCCGAACGCGGACAGGATATTCTATATAGGCGATGCCATACGTGCGGGCATAGGTATAGATGAGATATTCGAAGCCACGAAGATTGACCGCTGGTTTCTGCATAACATTAAGGAGATCATAGACCTTGAGCGCGAGATTATAAACAGCAGCGGCGTTATCTCAGCTTCATTATTAACCAAAGCTAAGCAGTACGGCTTCAGCGATAAGCAGCTGGCTACCATTACAAACACAGAAGAAGAGGAAATCCTGGAACTTCGTAGGAGCAATAACATTGTGCCTGACTTTAAAATCGTAGATACCTGCGCTGCTGAATTTAAAGCTCTTACACCTTATTATTATTCTACTTATGATCATGGACAGACATGATCCTGTTAACAATAAAAAGGTTAAACCGAAATTTTATTGATTACCCCCGGCTTTCCTGCTAAAATGCTCCTATCAAAAAATAGGAGACCACAATGGGTAAGGATAATTTTTCTTTCGACATAGTTTCCGAAGTCAATCTTCAGGAAGTTGATAATGCAGTCAATCAGGCGCAGAAAGAACTTTCCCAAAGGTTCGATTTTAAGAATACCAATTCTTCTATCGATTACAAAAAAGAAGAGAAGAAGATAATCCTCGTCTCCAGCGACGATTTCAAACTGCGCTCCCTCGCGGATATACTGTCCTCGAAGATGGTGAAGAGGGGAGTCTCGCTAAAATCCCTTACCTTCAAAGATGCGGAGAAGGTTTTCGGGGGAAATCTCCAGCAGACGGTCGAGCTGGCGTCAGGCATATCAAAGGAGAAGGCCAAGGAGCTCGTCAAGATCATCAAAGACCTCGGATTAAAAGCGCAAACCCAGATCGAAGGCGAAAAGATAAGGGTATTCTCGCCCAAGAAGGACGACCTCCAGGCTGTCATCGCACATTTGCGGAAGATCGATTTCCCGCTGGCGCTCAGTTTCATCAACTACCGCTAATGGTCACGATAGGTTCTACCAGGATCGACACTAATATATTCCTCGCGCCTTTGTCCGGATGTTCAGACCTCGCGTTCAGGCTGATCGCCCGCGAACATGGCGCAAAATTTTGCTTCTTCGAGATGGTAGATTCAAACTCTATAGTCTACGGCGGCCACCGCAAGAGCCTATCCATCCTCGACACAAACGGACAGGATACGCCGATAGCCGCCCAGGTCCTCGGCGAGGACCCATCCACCGTGCTTCGCGCGGCGACTACGATGCTGGAACGCTCCAAAGCCTCTTTCATGGACATTAACGCGGCCTGCCCGGTAAAGAAGGTCATCAAAAAAGGAGCGGGGGCATATCTGCTGAAAAATAGCGGAACCCTGTGCAAGATAATAAAGAAGCTCGCCCTGGCGCTCCCGATACCGGTCACAGTCAAGATACGGTCAGGGTTTGAGGTGTCCGACATAAAATTGATCACGGGAATAGCCAAAAAATGCGAATCGAGCGGTGCTTCCGCGATATTCATCCATGGAAGGAGCCGCGCTCAGGGGTATGCGGGCGAAGTGGACTACAAGGCCATAAAGGCGGTAAAGGAATCTGTGAAGATACCGGTATTCGGCACAGGCAACATATTCTCAGGAGAATCGGCCAAAAGGATGTTCGATGAGACAGGATGCGACGGCATATCTGTCGCCAGGGGGGCGCTCGGCAACCCATGGATATTCCAAGAGATCGAGAGTCACCTCAAAAGCGGCGCGCCTTCGCAGCCGGTGCCGCTTGAAACGAGAAAGGCCGTCCTGAAAAAGCATCTATCATATGTCCACAGATATAGGCGGTCGGGTTCACCCGGGATAATCGGCTTCATGCGAAAGATAGCGCTATGGTACCTCAAGGGGTTCCCGAACGCCGCGAAAATGCGGCATCAGATATCTGTTGTAAATGACTACGAAAAAATGTTAGAATTAATTGATTCTTAAATGAGAGGCAATTTTATGAGAGACTTTTCAATACGCTTTGCGATCAATATTATCGCGCTTTTTGCGGTCATCTATATAGCAGGCGGGGTCAGCGCCGACAGCTGGCAATCGATAGTAGCAGCCGGCCTTGTCCTGGGCCTCTTGAACGCATTTTTAAAGCCGATCATCCTCCTCCTGACGCTTCCATTGAACATTGTTTCGCTCGGATTATTTACGCTTATCGTAAACGGATTCCTTTTTTACATGACCTCAAAATTTGTAAAGGGTTTTAACATAGTCGATTTCTGGAGCGCCTTCTGGGCCGCGCTATTATTCAGCGCGATAAGTTTCTTCCTGAATATGCTGCTGCTTCCAAAGATAAGCATACGCAGCCGGCCTGACGACGCTTATTATTCGGAAGAGCCGAAATACGACGATGTCATCGACGTAGAAGGCGAGGTCGATGAAGCCAAAGAGGATAACGGAGAGAAAGATGAATAAAAAGATGAAGATAGCCGTAATTGCCATACTTGCCGTCGCCGCATTGTATTTTATTTGCAGGCATATCTGTATAAGAGTGGTAAATTATGAGATAGCCGGTATGCAGATACCGTCAAGATACAATATCATAACAGGAAAGATAACGCCTCTCGCCAGTTACAATAAAAAGGGCGATCTGAAAACTGTCCAAAAGTTCAATACCAGAAAACTGGGGCTATCCGAAGACCAGGTTACGATCGCCAAATTCAGGTGGGCCATATTTGAAGAGTGGGCCAACTCGCGCCCGGAATACAAGGGGTGGCAGGATAACGAAGAACTGTTCAAAAAAGCGAACGACGCTTTCAAAAATCAGATAAGCGGAAAGAGATAATGCGGCAGACGATGGTAAAAAACGGCTTTGACAACGATAAGTACCTCAGAGAACAGACAGCCGCTATCACCGACCGTGTAAAGAAATTCGGGAACAAACTATACCTGGAATTCGGGGGGAAGCTCTGCTTCGATTACCACGCCGCGAGAGTCCTGCCCGGATATGATCCCAACGTCAAGATAAGACTGCTGCAGTTATTAAAAGACAAGCTGGATATCGTCCTGGCCATCTACGCCGGAGACATTGAAAAAGGCAGGGTGCGCGGCGACTTCGGCATAACGTACGATGCGGCCACATTCAAGCTCATAGACGACCTTAGGAAATGGGGCCTCGACATAGTTGCAGTGGTTATTACGCGGTTCCAGGAACAGCCCGCCGCCGTCATATTCAAGAACAAACTGGAACGCAGAGGAGTAAAGGTATATCTTCATTATCCGATCCCCAGGTATCCCGCTGACATAGATTTCGTAGCAAGCGAACAGGGTTTCGGCAAGAACCAGTATATAGAAACTACGAAGCCGATAGTAGTTGTAACCGCTCCCGGGCCGAACAGCGGTAAGCTTTCCACATGCCTTTCACAACTGTACCATGAACATAAACGCGGGATCAACGCAGGATACGCCAAATTTGAGACATTTCCGATATGGAACATACCGCTGAAACACCCTGTGAACGTCGCTTATGAGGCCGCCACAGCCGATATTATGGACTTCAACCTGGTCGACCCGTTCCATCTGTCCCAGTATAAAGAGACTGCGATAAATTACAACAGGGACGTCGAGAGTTTCCCGATATTGAAATTGATGCTGACAAAGATCCTTGATAGAAGCGCTAACCTCCCGATGTATAATTCTCCCACAGATATGGGCGTAAACCGCGCCGGATTCGGCATAATTGACGATAAGGTAGTCCAGGAAGCGGCAAAACAGGAATTAATACGGAGATTCTTCAGATACAATACCGAATACGTGCTCGGCATAGAGAAGATAGACACGGTCGACAGAGTCGCCCTGCTTATGGAAGGGATGGGCGTAAAAGTCATTGACAGGCCTGTCGTAGAATCGGCGCGCAAATCGGCTGATGAGGCGGAAAAGAACGGCAAGGGCTTTGCCGGTATCTTTTGCGGCGCGGCTATCCAGCTTAAAGACGGCCGCATAGTAACCGGAAAGAACTCCAAGCTTATGCACGGCGCGTCGAGCCTTACGCTCAATGCGGTGAAGATATTAGCCAACATACCGGATGAGATACTGCTCCTTTCGCCCCATATAATCAACCAGATATCGAAGCTCAAGGAAGGCGTCCTCAACGCTGAGCCGGAATCACTGGACCTGGAAGAGACCCTGATAGCCTTATCGATAAGCGCAACCACAAATCACACCGCGGAAATAGCGATGATTAAGCTGAAAGAGCTGCGGGGCTGCGAAGTTCACATGACCCACATACCCACCCCCGGGGATGAAGTCGGTCTGAAGATGCTGGGGGTAAACCTCACTACGGACGGTAAGTTCTCCTCCCGAAATTTATTCGTCGTATAGGCCTTGCCGCATGCCATATTGCCCTTGACATAAGCTCATTATGCGTGTTATAATTTTTTATTAATAGAAAGCGCACATTCTAAAGAATGTGAATTTATATATGGAAAATTATATGGCTATGGATATTCTGAATGTTCATCAAAAAGGGGTGTACACCATACAAGGCGAGTAAGTTATTACCGCAATGTCGGAGAATTGTGGCCAGGGGGACTATCGTCTCTGCTGGCCTTTTTTATTTGCTGTAGGTTCGTAAGTAAACAATTTGCCGACGCCGAACTTCTCCGATAAACATTCATAGACGCAGGTATATAGAAAATTGATTATGATAACTAATCAGATAAAAGAGGATAAGCCATCCCGCCGGAAAAAGGTTCTGATATTAGGCGGAGGCCCAAACAGGATAGGGCAAGGCATAGAATTCGATTACTGCTGCTGCCACGCCTCGTACGCCCTTAAGGAAGAGGGAATAGAGAGCATAATGATAAACTGTAACCCTGAGACGGTATCAACGGACTATGATACTTCCGACAAGCTCTATTTCGAACCTCTCACCGTTGAGGATGTAATGAATATCGTTGACCTGGAAAAACCTATAGGCGCCATCGTCCAATTCGGCGGACAGACGCCTCTTAATATATCCGGCGCGCTTGCAAAAGCCGGATTGGGTATTCTCGGAACGAGCCCCGACTCGATAGATATCGCCGAGGACAGAAAAAGGTTCCAGCATATGCTGAAGAAACTAAAACTCATCCAACCCGAGAACGGGACCGCTACCTCAATCCACGAAGCCAAGGAAGTCGCCGCGAAGATCAGTTATCCTGTAGTGGTCAGGCCGTCTTTTGTCCTGGGCGGAAGAGCGATGGAGATCGTGTATGATGAAAGAGCCCTGGAAGACTACATGGCTAAGGCGGTTGAGGCCTCGCCGGAACGGCCCATACTGATAGATAAATTCCTCGAAGACGCCATAGAGGTCGATGTCGACGCCATCGCGGACGGAACGACGTGCGTAATAGGCGGAATAATGGAGCATATTGAAGAAGCCGGGATTCACTCCGGCGACAGCGCGATGGTCCTTCCGCCGCATACTCTCGCCAAGGAGATCATTGAAACTATAAAGAAGAACACTTATGCCATGGCCAAAGAACTGAAAGTAAAAGGCCTGATGAATGTCCAGTTTGCGGTAAAGAACAATACCGTGTATGTCCTTGAGGTAAACCCAAGGGCCAGCCGGACCATTCCTTTTGTAAGTAAGGCTGTAGGCGTTCCGCTGGCAAAACTCGCCACAAAGATAATGCTGGGAAAGACGCTGAAAGAACTCGGTTTCACAAAAGAGAAAAATATTAACTATGTGGCGGTCAAAGAATCGGTCTTTCCGTTTATCCGCTTCCCGGGCGTAGACGCTATTCTTGGGCCGGAGATGAAGTCTACGGGCGAGGTAATGGGCATAGATACGACCTTTGCGTCGGCATACTTAAAGAGCCAGATCGCTTCCGGCCAGAAATTGCCGACAAAAGGCACCGTCTTTATCAGCGTCAAGAACCAGGACAAAAGGAACATAGTATTCATAGCGAAGAAGCTGGCAGATCTCGGGTTTGACATAATGGCAACGGCCGGCACGGCGATGGCCCTCAACAGTAACGACATAGAGGTCCAGGTTTTGCCTAAATTGCACGAGGGAAGGCCTAATATAATTGATTATATAAAGGACAACAAGGTATCGCTGATAATCAATACGGCTCTGGGTAAATCAACAAAGGCTGACGACGCAAAGATCAGGTCTCAGGCGATACTTTATAACATACCGCTCATAACAACCCTTTCAGGGGCGCAGGCATCAGTGAACGGTATAGAGAGTATGATAAAAAAACCTAAAATATCGGTCACATCTCTGCAAGAGTACCATAAAAAACTGAAGTTAAAGAAATAGGGGGCAAATGAAGGATTACTGCGGCGTAGTAGGAATATACGGCAATAAGAACGCCTCCCAGCTGGCGTATCTCGCGCTGTATGCTTTGCAGCATAGGGGAGAAGAGTCGTCGGGAATAGCGACCTTTGATGGAAAAAAAGTATATCTGCACAAAGGCATGGGGCTCGTCGGGGATGTATTCAATGAGAACAACCTGAAAAAACTGAAAGGTGACCTTGCTGTGGGCCATGTAAGATACTCCACGACCGGTTCCAGCACCGTGAAGAATATCCAGCCTCTTTTGATAAACCACAAAAAAGGGTTCATCGCAGTAGCCCATAACGGCAATCTTACCAATTCGGTAGAACTGAAAAATGAACTGGAGGATTCCGGCTCCATACTGCAGACGACCATGGATTCGGAGCTTATTGTCCACTTCCTGGTCAAAGACCACCTTAACAATTACAGAGAGAAGATCGCCCCAATAGCCGCGCGGCTCGACGGAGCATATTCTTTCGTCCTGATGATAAATGACACCATGTATGCCATAAGGGATCCTCACGGGTTCAGGCCGCTCTGTATAGGAAAATTGGAAGGGGGGTATGTCGTCGCAAGCGAGACCTGCGCCCTCGACATGATCCAGGCTACTTATATAAGGGACGTTGAGCCCGGAGAGATCATAATAATAGATAAAAAGGGCATCACGTCCGTCAAGATACCGGCGGTGAAAAAACACGCCTTTTGCATATTCGAATATATATATTTCTCGCGGCCGGACAGCAACATATTCACAAAAAGCGTATACCTTACGAGGAAGAACCTGGGCAGGACGCTTGCGAAAGAGCATCCGGTCGATGCGGACATCGTCATGCCTATACCCGACTCCGGGACCTTTGCCACGTTGGGATATGCCGAAGAGTCGCATATACCTCTGGAAATGGCTTTCGTAAGGAACCACTATATAGGCCGGACATTCATACAACCAAGCCAGATGATAAGGGACTTCAAGGTTAAGGTCAAGTTAAATCCGGTCAGGGACGCGTTAAAAGGAAAGCGCGTGATCATAGTAGAGGACTCCATAGTGCGCGGAACGACCTCGAGGGGCAGGGTAAGGGCGCTCAGGCAGGCCGGAGCAAGCGAGATACATATGCGCGTAAGCTGCCCCCCGCTGGTATCTCCGTGTTTTTACGGCATAGATTTCCCTACGAAAAAAGAGCTGATAGCGTCGAACCATACTATCGAAGAGGTGGGGCGGTTCATCGGCGTAGACAGCTTAAAGTATTTGAGCCTGGAAGGAATGCTGGATTCCATGATGCTGCCCAAAGAAGAATTCTGCACGGCATGCTTCACGGGAGATTATCCGACCAAGGTATGTAAGCCGCCGTCAAAAAAATCGCTTGAAAAAAAGTGTTGCGCGGGTATCGTAGACAAAAAGAAGGGTTAGGAAGTATAATTGGCAAGAGAAAAGATCGTAATAATAGACTTCGGCTCACAGTATAACCAGCTCATCGCCAGGAAGGTGCGGGAGCTGAACGTATTCTGCGAGATAGTCCCTCCGGACATATCCCCGGATTCATTAGACCTGCGGCAGGTTAAAGGCATAATACTTTCGGGCGGCCCGGCAAGCGTTTACTCCCATAACGCGCCCTCTTGCGATAAGCGCCTTTTTTCTCTCGGAATACCCGTGCTTGGCATATGCTACGGAATGCAGCTGATGGCAAAGCTCCTTGGGGGAAACGTAGAACGCTCGAATTCCAGGGAATATGGGCGCGCGGTATTTACGGCCACAAGCCGCCATTCTCTCTTCGCGGGCATCCCCAAGAAGAGCACTTCGTGGATGAGCCACGGGGATCAGGTAAGAAAGATGCCCGCCGGATTCAGAAAAATCGGATCTTCAAAGAATACGCCGATAGCCGCTTTTGCGAATATTGAGCTTAGCCTGTCAGGCGTCCAGTTCCACCCGGAAGTGGCACACACTAAATACGGCAAGACTATCCTCAAGAATTTCGTCAAAGATATCTGCGGCGCGGCCGGCGACTGGTCCATGAGATCGTTTGTCAAGGAAACCATATCCGACATCAGGAAAACGGCAGGGAAAGAAAAGGTCATATTAGGACTGTCCGGCGGCGTCGATTCATCGGTCGCAGCTGTCCTGATAAATATGGCTATCGGTCATAAGCTCACATGCATATTCATCGACAACGGACTGCTGAGAAAGAACGAAGCTCGCCTTGTGCGCGAGGTCTTTCAAAAACATTTCAAGATAAACCTGCGTGCAGTAGATGCTTCGGACCTGTTCCTGGAAGCCCTGAAGGGAGTGACAAACCCTGAACGAAAAAGAAAGATCATTGGAAAGACATTCATCAGTATATTCGACATTGAAGCAAAGAAGATCGGCGGGGTCAGATTCCTCGCTCAGGGCACATTATATCCTGACCTGATAGAATCTCGTTCCGCGTTCGGAGGCCCCAGCGCCACAATCAAGACGCATCATAATGTCGGAGGCTTACCGAAGAAGATGCGGCTCAAGCTTATAGAACCTCTAAAATACCTGTTCAAGGACGAGGTAAGGATGGTGGGCAGGGAATTGGGCATACCGCAGGAAGTTTTGGGACGCCACCCATTCCCGGGACCCGGCCTTGCAGTACGCATACTCGGCGAAGTTACAAAGGACAGGTGCGACATACTGCGCGAAGTAGACGACAGGTTCATCTCGACGCTGATAAAGGACGGGCTCTACGATAAGATATGGCAGGCCTTCGCTGTTTTGTTGCCGATAAAATCCGTAGGCGTCATGGGAGATGAGAGGACGTACGAAAACGTCGTGGCGATAAGGGCGGTAACGAGCGTTGACGGCATGACGGCGGATTGGGCCCGGATACCTTACGAGGTCCTGGCAAGGATATCGAACAGGATAATCAACGAGGTAAAAGGCGTTAACAGGGTGGCATACGACATAAGCTCTAAACCGCCTTCTACAATAGAATGGGAATAGCCGCATAATGGTATATAGAATCGAGGTTTCAGAAAAAGAAGGCTTTGCGGATCCTGTCGGTTTAGGAGTTAAAAAGGACATAGAGGACCTGGGATTAAAAGGCCGGATAAAGGATGTAAAGACCGTCCAGGTCTACCTCCTGGAGGGCGAGCTCACCGATCTTGACATAGACCGCATATGCGCGAACCTTCTCATCGATCCGGTCACACAGAGGTTCAGTTATAACCGGAATATACCGGGGGAGGAGAAATTCAAGGTAGTCGAGGTCGCGCATAATCCCGGCGTCATGGATCCTGTAGAAGAGAGCGCAAAAAAAGCTATCGCCGATATGGGGATAAATGGCGTCCGTACCGTAAGGACCG
>JAQUSE010000224.1 GCA_028715235.1 Candidatus Omnitrophota bacterium
ATGAGGCTGGTAACGAAGAAGACAAAGAATATTACAAGGCCTCCGGCCATCGGCATCGGCCGCGTATGTATAGATTTTTCTTTCGGATAATCGAGAAGGCCCCTCTTGTACGAATGCCTGATAATGAAAGGCGTCAATACAGCCGTCAACAAAAAAGAGACCGAAAAAGCCGCTATCCTCATCAATCTATTCTCCACCACCGCTTCGGGAACTTCTCCCGCAACAAGGCATCGCCTTCGCCGACCGGTTTGATGCCGATAGCGCGCATATCCGCGTCTATCATAATCTTCATAAGTTCACCGAACCGCACCTTAGGCTTCCAGCCGATCGACTTGCGCGCCTTCGAAGAGTCGGCCACAAGTTTGCAGACTTCCGTAGGGCGGAAAAAACGTCCGTCTATCTTTACATATTTACGCCAATCCAGCCCCACATATGAAAACGCCTCTTTGACGAAATTTTTCACAGAGCCCAATTTGCCCGTCCCCAGGACAAGATCGTCCGGTTTGTCCATTTGCAGCATCTTCCACATGGCCTCGACGTATTCGGGGGCATAGCCCCAATCCCTTTCAACGTCGAGATACCCGAGATATAAGACATTCTGCTTTTTTGCGACTATCGAGGCCACAGCGCGCGTTATCTTGCGCGTGACAAAGGCCTCTCCGCGGCGGGGGCTTTCGTGATTAAAGGCTATCCCGTTAACGGCGAATATCCCGTAACCGTCGCGATAATTCTTTGTCATCTCATGCGCATAGACCTTTGCGCATGAATAAGGGCTCCTGGCCCTGAAAGGCGTGTTCTCGTTCTGCGGGGCCGGGGAAGTGCCGAACATCTCGCTCGATGAAGCCTGATAAAATTTTATCTTCCTGCCGCTCCGGCGGATGACCTCAAGTATACGCGTCGTGCCGAGCCCCGTTACGTCGCCGGTATACTCGGGCATGTCGAAACTCAGGCGGACATGGCTCTGCGCGCCCAGATTGTATATCTCGTCGGGCTTGATGTTATAGATTATATTGGAAACCTGCTCCAGGTCGGATAGGTCCCCGTAATGCAGCTTAAGCCGCGACTTCGAGCCGTCGCTGATATGTTCTATCCTGCCCAGGTTGGGGGTACTGACCCGTCTTATCAATCCGTGGACCTGGTATCCTTTAGAGAGGAGAAATTCGGCCATATACGACCCGTCCTGGCCGGTAATGCCTGTGATCAACGCCTTCTTCATCGTGAATGCTCCTTTTTATATTATGACAGTGAATTCGCCCTGCGGTTTTTTCGCGCTGAAATGCGCGATCGACGCCGTTACCTTCTCTCTTCTTACCTCTTCGAATTTTTTGGTTGCCTCTCTTACGAGCGCCAGGTCTACGTCGCCGTATATCTCGAGTATGTCTTCTAAAAGTTTCAATATCCTGTGCGGCGATTCATACAACACGGCGGTCCTGCCTTCATCGCGGAGTTTCTGCAGCTGCCTTCTCCTTCTTGCGGATTTATTCGACAGAAAACCTTCGAACGCGAACTTGTCCGTGGGCTTACCGGATATACTGAGCGCTGTAAGAAGCGCGGACGCCCCGGGTATCGGCACGACCGCCACGTTATTATCTATGCAGGCCCTTATTATCTTATATCCGGGGTCGGATATGCCCGGCGTCCCCGCGTCGGAGACGAGCGCCACCGACTTACCATCGCCGAGCACTTTCAACAGGTACTCCGTCTTCCGGACCTTATTATATTCGAAATAGCTTGTGGTGGGAGTCTTTATGTCGTACCTGTCGAGCAGTATCTTCGTATGGCGCGTGTCTTCGGCGGCGATCAGGTCGACCTTTTTCAGGGTGTCTATCGCGCGCAATGTTATGTCTTCAAGGTTGCCGATAGGCGTGGAGACTATGTATAGCGTTCCGGGCATTGGCGCTTTCCCCTTTATTCTACGGTCACCGACTTAGCCAAATTACGCGGCTGGTCTATATCGTATCCGAACTCTTTAGCTACGTAGTATGCCAGAAGCTGCAACGGTATAACCACTAAAAGCGGAGAGAAGAGCTCGTTTATTTCCGGCACCTCGATCAGGTAGTTTATATTGTGGTGAAGTATCTCTTTGTCGCCTTCGGTCGCTATCGCGATCACTATCCCGGACCTCGCTTTTATCTCCTGTATATTGGAGAGCATCTTGTCGTATGTCTTCGATTTGACCGCTATGCAGACGACCCACGGGTTTTCGTCTATCAACGCTATGGGGCCGTGCTTCATCTCGCCCGCGGGATACCCTTCGGCGCTTATATAAGATATCTCTTTAAGCTTCAATGCGCCCTCAAGGGCATTGGGATAATTTATATTGCGCGCGAGATACAGGAAGTAGGACTTATGCTGTTTTTCGATATAATATCTACGGAACTCCTGGGCGTACGCCGCCAGCATGTTATTGCCGGACCTGTATTCGGAGAGCAGTTCGTCCATGAGGCGCGGCACTTTTTTGAATTCCCTGATAAAAGAGTTGAGCGCCGCGGGCTTAGCGGCCTTTCTCAATTTCGCGAGGTAGAGCGTTATCAGGTAAAAGATGGTGAGCTGCGCCGTGTAGGCTTTCGTCGACGCGACGGCTATTTCCGGCCCCGCGTGAGTATAGATTACCCCGTGCGCTTCTCTGGCTATTGAGCTTCCCAGCACATTACATATGCCGAGGACCTTGGCCCCCCTCTTCTTTGCTTCTCTCAACGCAGCAAGGCTGTCAGCGGTCTCTCCGGATTGCGAAACGATAATAACGAGCGTATCTTTATCGACCATCGGATTGCGATAACGGAACTCGCTCGACGTATCGACCCAGCATGATATGCCGGCATATTCTTCAAGCATATATTTTCCGGTAAGCCCGGCGTGATACGCCGTGCCGCACGCTACTATAGCTATCTTTTTGAACCGCTTGAAATCGGCCGGCCCTATCTTAAGTTCTTCGAATACCACAGAGCCTTTCTTCAGCCTTTCATCCAGGATATGCTCTACGATCTCGCCCTGTTCGAATATCTCTTTCAGCATAAAATGTTCGTATCCGGATTTTTCCGCCTGTTTGATATCCCAATTTATGGTCGAAGGCCTCTTGTGTATAATGCGGCCGGATAGGTCCTTCACCGTAACGCTCTCTTTTGTCAGGTTTATCACCTCGTGGTTCTCCAGATACATGACCTTATCCGTATAGTCAAGCACTGCGGGGACATCGCTCGCCAAAAAATTCTCACCGTCGCCCAGACCTACGATGAGAGGGGAATCGCATCTCGCGCCTACAAGCCGGGATGGTTCATCTCTATGTATCACGGCGAGCGCATATGATCCCTTCAACAGCCTGACGGTCTTAAGGACGGCCTTCTCCAGGTCGCCCTTATAGAATTTTTCTATCAGGTGCGCGATCACCTCGGTATCTGTCTCGGATATGAATTTATGGCCCTGTCTCGCAAGCTGCTTCTTGAGCTCCAGATAGTTCTCTACTATACCGTTATGGACTACGGCGATCTTCCCCGCGCAATCGAGATGGGGGTGTGCGTTTACGTCGCTCGGAGCGC
>JAQUSE010000024.1 GCA_028715235.1 Candidatus Omnitrophota bacterium
CGAGCTCGCCTGCGTAACTTTCGCTGTCGAGCTCGATAAGCGAGACATTTACGCCTTTGGCCACTATCCTTTTCGTCCCACTGATCAATTTTGTCAACATCGAAAGCTCGCCCTCGGACAGCTCCCTGTTGAGATAGCTGGAGACCACAGATAAGCTGGCGCCCTGGGACAGCAGAAAGCTAACCATATCGACGTCGAGTTTGGTCGTTATCCTGTAAGTAAGGGATCCTGTCTCTTCATATATTCCGAGGAGCATTATGGTCGCTTCCAGAGGCGACAGCCTGACGCCTCTCCTCTTCAGCATATCGGCTAGCATAGTGACCGTTGCGCCGACCTCCTCGGATATGTCTTTGTCCGCGACTATATCGCCTTTCATCCTGGGATGGTGGTCAAAAACGTGGACCTCGACGCCTTTATCCAGCAGGCTCGCCGCTATGCCTATCCTCGACTTGTGGCGCGTATCGACGAGGACGAGCCTGTCGACATCATCGAGGGAGCACTCTTTCTCTGACTCCACCACTATCTGCTCTTTGGCCAGCGAGAGGAATTCCCTTACGGATCTTTCCTGCGATCCGGGCAGGAGGAGCCGCGCGTCAGGATAGAGCCTCTTCGCCGCGACGAGCGACCCCAGCGCGTCGAAATCAGCGTTCATATGTGTGGTGATCAGATCCATAATTTCACTCTAATTTTCCAAGTTCCTTCTGCTCAAACCTAAGCACTGAAAATATTCGCTCATTATGAAATTTTTCCAACCTATCCCCAATGGCCATCTCGGCCGTGGGCTTCGCCTAATTTTGCTTTCAAGAATGATCAGTTTTGTAGAAATTAATCCGTTTTATTCAGTTCTTATGGATACCCTGCTCCAATATGCTTTGGGTAATAGCTATAATCTTAGCAAAATTTACGGCTCCCGCCTGCCAGCAAGATACTCTTTCAAGCGGGCAGGCAACCCACATGGCCTCGTGGCCATACAGCATTACGTCAACTGTAAAAATTTTCCAACTCGCTCCATCTGGAAAATGTTTCGCTCCCCAGGTGGCGCCCGCCTGCCCGACTTCGACTGTGTCAGGCGGGCAGGGAACTTGCGGGCGGTTCCCGGAGATGCTTTTAACCAGTCTCCTAACAAAAATATCTTCGCTCGGACTGCAGGGGCAGATAACGGCAGGTTGCCCTTGAGGCGTTATATTTTGCCGACACCGCGCTACACCCAAACTCCTTAAAGCCTTTGTTTCCATAACGGCAAGATTAAAATCCATAATTAACACTAACCTATATAATATTGACGGCAAAATTAGCCGAAAGGGCGCCTGCCGTTAAGCTGCCCTGTGGCGGGGCGAAAAATTTCACTCTCTTCAAGCCCTTGGATGGAACTGGCGATGTATCGACTTAAGCCTCTCTTTATCTATGTGCGTATATAACTGGGTTGTCGATATATCGGAGTGTCCCAGCAACTCCTGCACCACCCTTAGATCGGCGCCTTTTTCCAGAAGATGCGTCGCGAAGCTGTGCCTCAGCGTATGCGGCGTTATCTCTTTCTTTATCCTCGCCTGCTTAGCGTACTTCTTTATCATCTTCCAGAACGGTTGCCTCGAGATCTTCCTACCCAGCCTCGACAGGAAGAGATGATTATCCTCACGCTTCTTAAGGAGGCGGGCTCTCGTCTTTTCTAGATAACGCGCAATGGCTTCCTGCGCCTTCTTGCCTATAGGCACAAGCCTCTCTTTATCGCCCTTGCCTCTGCATTTTATTATTCCAACATCCAGGTTGAGATCCTCTTTTCTGACTTCTACCATCTCCGAGACACGCATTCCGGCCGCGTACATAAGTTCCAGCGCGGCCTTGTCCCTTATACCCATCCAATCCCTGACATCCGGCGCGGAGATGAGCCTGTCGACCTCGGCGATATTCAGCACGTTCGGAAGCGTCTTGATCAGTTTAGGCGACTCAAGTATACCGGCAACATCGTCTTTGGCAAGGCGTTCCTGCACCATGAATTTGTAAAACATCTTTATCGCCACAAGCGCCCTGGATATGGAGTTACTGGATATGCCTTTATCTTTCATGTAAAGAAGGTAGTCGGATATATCCTGCCTCTTGACCCTATCGATATCTTTGATGCCCCTGGCCTCAAGCCGGGCCGCAAAATGGACCAGGTCCGCTTTGTAAGCGGCTGTTGTGTTTTTGCTCAGGCCGCGTTCGACAGAAAGGTAATTCAGGAACTCGTCTATCAATACTTGCATTCTATCTCCTCACTCGGCAATGAATGGATTCCCTGCCTTCTCAGCCTCTATAGTAGACGGCCCGCCGTGCCCGGGATATATCTCCGTATCATCGCTATAGATAAGAAGCCTCTTCTTTATCGAGTCGATCAGGGCGCGGCCATCGCCGTATGGAAAATCAGTGCGTCCTACGCTCTGTTGAAAAAGCGCGTCTCCGGTAAATATCACATCTTCGAGTTTTAACGATATCGACCCCGGCGTATGTCCGGGCGTATGTATCACCTCTAACGTCAGTCCGCCGAGCCCTAGCTTATCGCCATCTTCCAGCAACTTCGCCGCCGGCCTGGAAACTATATTAAATAAAAAGGCGCGCGACATGTTCTTTACAGGGTCCGCGAGAAAATCCTTATCGAGCTTGTGTATATATAATGGGACGTCAAATGAATCGTTGGCCGCTATATGGTCGGCGTGCCCGTGCGTATTTATTATAAATTTCAACCGGAACCCGTTCTTATCTAAGGCCTTTTTCAGGATGTCCGGGTCGGCGCCCGGATCTATCAGGCAAGCCTCTTTAGTGGCCGGATCCGCCACAAGGTAGCAATTTGTCTCCAGCGGCCCCACTACAAAATTTTGTATAAATAATTTATTTCTCGTTCTCGGACTCCTCTTCGGCATCGGGTTCTTTCCTGATATAGTCTTTTACTTTCATGTATTTGAATTCCCTCTTTATGGCGCGGTCTTCCCGCTCAAGCGTCATCAAGACATAGTTCTTATTGAACTGCGTGAGGTCCTCCTTAAATATGATCTCCTTGACCTTTACTAACTTATCAATATGGCCCCCCAACCTGTCGGCCTTTTCCGGCAGGAGCAGGTTCTGCATATCTTTAAGATTGTTCACAGACTCTTCTACGCACTTCACGTCTTTTTTGTGGTTCTTCCCGAGGGTCTTTATGAGCTCGGAATGCCACGAGTCCCAATACGAGAAATGCTTTTTATACAGCTCCGGAGCGGGCTTCTTGTAATACATCTTTGTCTGGTATATCTTGGGTATCTTCACTACGGCCTTCTTCTTTCGGGTGAATTTCTTCTTGAGGGTCTCGCAACCCGTAAGATTCGCCAACAGACAAACGACCAGCAGCGCACTCAATAATTTTCTCACATCATCACCTCGCGTTTAGCAAAGCTTCAACCTACAATCTTTCTGAAATCATCCTCCGAAATAACCTTTACGCCCATGGCCTTCGCCTTATCCAGCTTTGAGCCGGGCTCAACGCCCGCCACCAGAAAATCGGTATTCTTGCTTACGCTCGAAGACGGGCTTCCTCCCAGTTTTCTCACCAGTTCTTCCGCCGCGGATCTCGAGAACGATCTCAGCGTGCCTGTAATTACTATCGACTTGCCTTCAAGTTTACCGCCGCTCTTCAGGGACGATGACTGCGACATACGAAGCCCTGCGTCCTCCAATTTCTTCAGTATCTTAAGATTATTTTTATTATGGAAAAAATTATATATCGATCCCGCCATCACCGGACCGATCTCTTTGATATCCGTCAGCTCCTGTATATCCTGCTCTTCCAGTTTCTTCATGGAACCGAAATGCTCTGCCAGTATCCAGGCGGCGTTCTCGCCCACATGCCGGATACCTAACGCGAATATAAGACGGTTGAGGTCGTTGGACTTACTCTTTTTTATGGCGTCTATCAGGTTCCCGGCGTTCTTCCTGGCCATCCTTTCCAGTTTTTCTACATCTGCGGCCCTCAGGGAGTATATATCACCGTAATCTTTTATAAGGGCCTTGTCGACGAGCTGGTCGACGATCGCGTCCCCCATGCCGTCGATCTCCATGGCATTACGCGACGCGAAATGGAGGACCGCCTCCTTTATCTGCGCCGGACAGCCCGCGTTCTCGCACCTTATCGCGACCTCTTCTGGCAAACGCGACAACTTCGAGCCGCAGACAGGGCATTTCACCGGTATACGGAACGTCTTTTCGGCCCCGGTCCTCATCTGCTTAGCGACACTGAGGACCTTTGGGATTATCTCGCCGGATTTTTCCACGTATACCTTATCGCCTATCTTCGCATCGAGCCTCTCTATCTCGTCAAAATTATGCAGGGTCGCTCTCGACACGGTCGTACCCGAGAGATGGACGGGTTTTAACAAAGCTACGGGAGTTATCGTCCCGGTCCTTCCGACCTGCACAATTATATCTTTTATTTCGGTCAATGCCTTTTCAGCCGGGAATTTATACGCTATCGACCAACGCGGGCTCTTGGACGTAAAGCCTAACCTCTGCCGCTGTCCGAGATCGTTCACCTTAAGGACCATGCCGTCTATTTCGCAATCGAGCTTCTCTTTCGCGTTTTCCCATGAATCGCAGTATGCGATGACTTCATCGATCGTCCTGCAGAGCTTATAGTGCGGATTCACCCTGAAACCGCAACTCTTCAAATAATCGAGGACCTCTATGTGCGTCCTGAAGTCGATGCCTTCGTAATGGCCTATGCCCCATACATAGATATCGAGCCCGCGCGCCGCTGCTATTTTTGAGTCAAGAAGCTTCAGCGAGCCGGCAGCGGCATTCCTGGGGTTGGCGAAAAGCTCCTCGTTCGCCTTCTCTTTTTCGCGGTTCAGTTTTTCAAAAGCTTTCTTTGCCATATATACTTCGCCGCGGACCTCTATCGCTTTAGGGACGCTCTTTGCTTCATCCCTGAAAACCAGCGGTATGGAACGTATGGTCTTCAAATTGGCCGAGACATCGTCCCCTTTTTCGCCATCCCCCCTGGTCGCGCCCAATGACCATCTCCCGTCTTCGTAAAGCAGCGATATGCTGACACCATCGAATTTCAACTCAACGACATATTCGACGTCTTCGCTTTTCAGGTTCTTCCTTACCCTCTTATCGAAATCTCTTATCTCTTCCGCGGAATAGGTATTATCGAGACTGAGCATGGGGGCTATATGCTTCACAGTCCGGAATTCTTTTACGGGTTCCCCGCCGACGCGCATCGACGGCGAATCCGGAGTGATAAGCTCAGGATGCGCCTCTTCCATGTCTTTCAATTGCCTGTAAAGACCGTCGTATTCCCGGTCGGATATCTCGGGCTTATTCAGGACGTAATACAGGTGGTCGTGCCGCCTGATCGTATCCTTTAATTTTTCGATCTTATCTTTAATCTCTTTCGAAGCCATCTTCATCTTCCTTCGGCTAATCTGTCGGCAAGCATTGTGGGAAGCCCGGCCTTCAATATCTTGACCTGGGCAGATTTGATATCATAAGGAACCCTCCTTATTTCAAATACCGCGCTTTCCGTATCGTAAATTACAAATGACGCCCTCGGATCCCCGCCGCGCGGCTGCCCTATGCTTCCGGCATTAACTATATACTTTTCTCCCCGCACCGCCTTCTTTGAGTTACTAACAAACTCCATACTGCCTTTATTGGTATAGAATATGCCCGCAACATGAGTGTGGGCCGCGAAGCAGATCGGCGCTTTCATGATCTTCATTACGGCAGAGGCCTGTTTACTGTCCCATATATAATTAAATCCGGCCGGATTATCGAGCGAGCCGTGAACGAGAGCAAAAGAGCCATCCTCATGTACAACATCGAACGATCTCAGGTAATCAAGTTCATCGCCATCCAGGACGCTCTTCGTCCAGGCAACTGCTTTTGCGACATAGTCGTTGAAGTAGCTCTCATCCAGCAGGCCTAATACTCCCCACTCATGGTTTCCGCTTATCAATATCTTCGGCCGTATAGACCTTAAAAGCTTTAAGCACTCTTTCGGATCGGCCCCGTAACCTACTACATCGCCTATGAAAAGAAATTCGTCTATCTTCTCTTTGGAAAGGGCTTCCAGCACAGCCCGGAACGCCTCCAGGTTGCCATGTATGTCGGATATCAGGGCATAGCGCATGGTTAGAACCTTACGTCGAACCCGACGAACTCGCCGGTCGCTTCCACCGTTTCTTGATCAACGTCGCGGATGTATTCTTTAAAGACGGATGCGATCTTTTGTAAAAACGCATCGAGGTCTGCCTTCTCGCCTTCACAGACAACTTCAACACGGCCGTCATCCAGGTTCTTCGTCCATCCGGTTATACCCATGACGCTAGCGGCCCGTTCAGCCGTAAACCTGAAACCGACGCCCTGGACAGAACCCGAATAATATATATGGAGGCGTTTTTTCATTTAAGGTAGAAAAAGAATGGATATTAGCAAAAAACTTGTCCTACGAAGCTCTACCGCAGTTTGACTGCCTCAAGAGCGAAGTAGGATGGTCGGGGCGGACGGATTTCCCTACGCGCGCACCTTACGTGTTCGCGCTTCGGGCCGGCCAAATTCCTGCCGGGCCAGAGGCCCTTCCCCTCCCTATTCGGTCGGCGGAATTTGGCTTCAAATCCATACACTCTTCCGACTTAAATGGTCGGGGCGGACGGATTTGAACCGTCGACCTCTTGGTCCCGAACCAAGCGCGCTAGCCAGCTGCGCTACGCCCCGTAAAATGATCAAAAATGTAACACTACGAAATTCAGAAAACAAATCTTATTACGAATATCAGGGTTATAAACTTACAAGCTCGTGGCCTCAAACTAATCGCGCTAGCCTCCGCCTAAACCCGACTCTAAACAACTCATGGCGGATCCGCCTTCGGCGGAAGCTGCGCTACGCCCCGTGAATTTTTCGAACGAAAAATTCATCCCGTAGCTGCGACCAAAGGAAGCAGCGGAGGGATAAATAATTTTCGATAGAAAATTTCATCCCGAGGTTGCGATGAATAAGAGCAACCGAGGGACTACATCATCTCTTTTTACGTAGTTAACATAATAACATATATTATAATTATGGGCAAACGAAAAAGACCTACGAGGTGCAATGAGTTTAAGTGATTGCTCCTCGTAGGTCTGTTCAAAGGGTTAGACTGACGGTTACCTCAGCTTGCGTGTTTACCAGTTTTCCTCTTCAAAGAAAAATTCCGGGTCTACCAGTATGGGCGTATAGTCCTTAGGAAACGGGAGCGGGAACGTGGCTACTTCATAAACACCGACGACAACGCGTATGCCCATCTTGCCGATACCTTTCAGAACGCCCCATGTACTGGCAGCCGCAGGGCCTTCCGAATTATTGACCCTGGATATTTGCAGAGGCAGTTCGAACGGGCAGGTAACAACATTGCATAATCCGCGTCCCAGCTTTTTTATAGCGTCTCCGCAATACGCAGGAGTTGTAAATAATACAGATAATAAAAATATAAGACCGGCAATCAATAATATTTTCCTCATTGAGGACCTCCGATTTGCTGTCATCACACTCAAGCAACAAGGGACTACCTTTTGTTCTAATATAGCATATGAACGCATGATTTACAAATATTTATTTATTACCCGGGCGCTCTGCTAAAACCCTTTTTCCCTTAAAAATTTTTCGTTAAGAATAGGATTTTTCTTCGATCCGTTTACATCCTGACCAGCCAGATATTTTGCAATATATTTTCCTATGACGTCGAATTCAATATTCACTTCATCTCCCGGATGCTTTGATCCGAGAGCAGTATTTCCGAGCGTATGCGGTATTATATATACTTTGAATGAATTTTCGGAAGGTTTGGCCACCGTCAGGCTTATGCCATCTAACGCGATAGAGCCTTTTTCAACGATGAGATTTGAATATTTGGCAGGCATGTTTATCTCCAACATAAATTCGCCGGAAAATTTTAGCATATTTTTTATCTTACCAATACAATCTATATGCCCCAGCACAAAATGCCCACCGAGCGCGTCGTCAGTCCTCAGGGAATCTTCAAGATTAACAAGGTCGCCCCGCTTCAATCCTTCCAATCCCGATTTTCTTAACGTCTCCGCCATTACATCGAAAGCGAGCGTGCCATTCCTCTTTTCTACAACCGTCAAACAAGCGCCGTTAACAGCAACGCTATCGCCTATGACGACACGACCGCATATATCTTTGGCGGATACATCGAGCCTGCGCGTCTTGCCTGATCCGCCAAAACTCCGGACCGTACCCAATTCTTTTATTATACCGGTAAACATTACCTTGCCCTCGCCTCTATCAAGACGTCTTCCTCAAACCTCTTTATTTTTATATCCCGGAGCATCACCGCTTTACTCATCTTTCCAACGCCCAAACCTTCGACGGCTGTCACGGCATCTCTGCCTCCGACTATCTTAGGGGCGATAAAGAATAGGAACCTGTCGGCCAGCCTTTCTTCTATCAGGCTGGCAGCCAATTCCCCGCCGCCCTCGACCAGTACGTGTGTTATGTTAAGAACGCCTAATATCCTGAAGAGGTCTTTCAAATCGACTCTTCCGCCTTTTGCCTTCGCCCGCAGGAAATTTACACCTTTAGCCTTGTAAAGCCTGGTTTTCCGTTCCGGCATGTTCTTAGTAGTCGCTATGATGACCGGAGAAACGGCAGTAGTAGAAAATATCTTGGCCTTCAGAGGCGTCTTGACATGGCTGTCGACTATTATCCTTATCGGCTCTTTGCCGGATGACGCCCCGCTCAAGAGCGTGGGATCGTCCTTTGCCGCGGTGTTGGATCCCGTCATGACGGCGTCCACCCTCCCCCGAAGCCCCCTGACATAATGTCTGGCGTCTTCAGACGTTATCCACTTTGAGTCGCCCGTCCTTGTAGCTATCTTACCGTCAAGCGATTCCGCCATCTTAAGAGTTACAAACGGCATGCGTGTACTTATAAATTTAATATAAGGACTGTTCAGATCCCGCGCTTCCTGCTCTAAGACGCCGACGGTGCACTCTACTCCGGCCTTCCTTAATTTCCTGAAGCCTTTACCGTTATTTATAGGATTGGGATCCCTCATAGCAGCCACTACTTTTTTTATTCCGTGCTCAATAATCGCGGCGGTGCACGGCGGCGTCCTTCCGAAATGGTCACAAGGCTCGAGAGTGACGTAAAGGATAGCGCCCTTTGCTTTCGAACCGGCCTGTCTTAAAGCAATAACTTCGGCGTGCGGCGCTCCGCACTTCTTATGGTATCCGCGGCCGACTATCCTGCCGTTCCTGACAATGACCGCGCCGACGGCCGGGTTGGGGCTCGTCAAACCTTCGGCCTTCCGGGCCAGGTCCAGGGCTATACGCATGTATTCATCGTGGGCATTCATAACACGAAACCTTCAGTCTGACCATTTGAGCAGACCTACGAGGAGTGATTACTTTAACTCGTCACACCTCGTAGGTCTTTTGTTTGGCATTGACCTGCGAGGTCGAACCGGTTTAAGTAATTCGTCCTCGCAGGTCTAAACTAGTTACTTTCTATTCTCAGCCTTTATTCTGTCCGCCTCCGCTTTTAGCTTATCCACCAGTTCATATGGGACTCTTGTAGTGCCGATCAGGACCCTGCCTTTGCCCAGGCCATGGCAATCGGAACCGCCTGAGGCAAGAAGCCCGTACATCTTCGCGATCTCTTCGTAATGCCTGGTCACTGTAGGCGTGTGGTCTGTATGGTAAACCTCGATGCCTTTCAATCCGTATCCTATAAGTTCCGGGATATGCTCGTCCTTGCACATTATTCCCGGATGGGCCAGGACAGGCACGCCCCCGGCTTTCAATATCAGCCCTATCGCCTCCTGAGGAGTAAAGGCAATGTTCGAAACATAACACGGCTTTAAAAAACCTATATATTTATCGAACGCCTCTTTCAGCCTCTTTATCTTTCCTGTCCTCAGCATAGCCTGGGCTAAGTGCATCCGTCCGACCGAACCTTTGCCGGATATTTTAAATACATCGCCGGCGTCCATCCTGACGTTTTCCTGCGCCAGTTTGGCGACCATCTTGTGTATGCGCTCTATCCTGATGCCCTGGATCTCTTTGAGCCGCTTCCGGAGCCACTCCTGTTCCCAATCGATGAAATACCCGAGGAGGTGTATCTCGGCGTCGGGTTTTTCCACTGTAAGCTCTATGCCGGGCACTATTTCGACTCCGGACCGCAGCCCGAGCTCCGTACACGGCCCTATCCCGTCTATCGAATCGTGGTCGCATATCGCTATGGCGGCCAAAGCCTTGTTGCTTGCCGTAGCTACGACCTCTTCGGGCGAGAACGTAGAGTCGGAATAGAATGTGTGTATGTGCAGGTCGGCATATTTCATGGTTCGATTCGCTCCGCTCGCTCACCATTACCCTGAGTAAGGCTATTATTTGAATAGAGGCCGCGTCGAAGGGTCATTTGGCCGGTTTTCTTTCTGTCTTGTTGATATTGTCGAGGACTCCATTAACGAACTTCCCGGAATCCGTGTCCCCGTATTTCTTCGCGATATCGATCGCTTCATTTATCGATACCTTGGGCGGTATCTCTTCCATATAGATAAGCTCATATGTGGCGAACCGCAGCACGTTCCGGTCTATGACGGCGATCCTCTTCAGTTCCCAGTTCGTCGTATGTTCGGATATCAGGGCGTCTATCGCCTCTCTGTTCTTGATGACGCCGCGAACGAGATTCTCGGTAAATGTCCTGACCTGCGGCTCCATAACATCGCTGTTCTGCCAGTAGTTGTCGACGCACTTCTGCGGGTCCTCGTTCGTTATGTCTATCGCGTAGAGTATCTTAAGCGCGCATTCTCTGGCTTTGGTCCGTTTTCTCATATCATTCCACTCCTTAATAAATTTTTACAACCTATCCCCAACGGCCATCTCGGCCGTGGGCTTCGCCTAATTTTGATATCGAGGGTATTTGGTTATATTTATGTTATTTTGACTTTCTAGTCCTTATGGTAACTGTAGCGCTAAGTTGCTTTGGGTATTGGCGCAACATTATCAAAATTTACGGCTCCCGCCTGCCAGCAAGATACTCTTTCAGGCGGGCAGGCAACCCACATGGCCTCGTGGCCATACAGCATTATGCAGATTGTAAAAATTTCCAGCTCGCTCCACCTGGAAAATTTTTCGCTACTTTACAGCCCCCCCCTTGTAAAATTTCTTCGCTCGGACTGTAGGGGCAGATAACGGCAGGTTGCCCTTGAGGCGTTATATTTTGCCGAGGCTGCACCACAACCCAAGATTATTAGAGCCGTTGTCTTCATAACGACAAGATAAAAATCTATATACACACCAATCTATCTACTCTTGACGGCAAAATTAGCCGAAAGGGCGCCTGCCGGTAGCTGCCCTGCGGTACAGCGAAAAAATTTTATATCTTCTCGCAAATATTTACCATCTCGATCGCCGATAATGCGGCGTCGCGGCCCTTGTTGCCGTCCTTGGTACCGGCCCTTTCGATGGCCTGCTCCAGGTTGTCGGCTGTAATCACACCGAATATACACGGCGTTCCGGTATCGAGCGAAACCTTGGCCACGCCTTTTGCCGCCTCGCTCGCAACGAATTCGAAATGCGGCGTTGCGCCCCTTATAACCGTACCAAGGCATATGACCGCGTCATACTTTTTCGACTTTGCCAGTTTTAACGCAACTATCGGTATCTCGAAAGCGCCCGGCACCCAGACCACATCCTGGCTATTATCGACCGCGCCGTGCCTGGCCAGAGTGTCGAGGCACCCTTCCAGGAGCTTCGACGATATGAATTCGTTAAAACGCGATATCACTATCGCGAACTTCTTCCCTTTCGCCATCAAGTCAGACTTTATTACATTTGCCATGCTTCACCCTCCGATTTGTTGTTATCTCACTCTTACAAATCGTCCCGAGCCACAATAATCGAACTCATGTGGCGAGGGACTACATTTAATTTTTATACTCCAATAACATGCCCCATCTTCTTCTTCTTCGTCTCCAGGTATCTCTTATTAGTGCTGGACGGCCGCATCTCTAACGGCACGCGCTCCACGATCTCCAGGCCGTATCCTTCCAGCCCTACCACTTTTTTCGGATTGTTGGTCAATAACCTTATCTTTTTTAATCCGAGATCCGCCAGTATTTGGGCGCCTATGCCGTAATCCCTGAGATCGGGCTTAAACCCCAAGGCCTGGTTCGCCTCGACCGTATCGAGGCCTTTGTCCTGAAGTTCGTATGCCCTCAGCTTGTTGGCAAGACCGATACCCCGGCCTTCCTGCCTCATATAAAGGATGACTCCTTTGCCGGCCTCATCGATAAGTTTCATGGCCGCGCGCAATTGTTCGCCGCAGTCGCACCTCTTCGAACCAAAGACGTCGCCCGTCAGGCATTCTGAGTGGACGCGCACGAGCGTCGTCCTTTTATCCGGCGACCCTTTGACCAAAGCGAGATGATGATACTTATCCGTAAAAGATTCGTAAACAAATACCTTAAAGTCGCCGAAATCCGTAGGTACCGTCGTCTGGGCAATCTTCGTTATAAGTTTCTCGGACTTTCTCCTGTATTCTATAAGGCTCGCTATTGTGCATATCTTCAGTTTATAAGCCTTGGAGAATTCAAGCAGGTCCGGCGTCCTCGCCATGGAGCCGTCGTCTTTCATTATCTCACAGATAACGCCTGCCGGATACTTTCCGGAGAGCCTCATGAGATCGACGCAGGCTTCGGTATGGCCGGCGCGGACCAGCACGCCGCCTTCATTCGCGCGAAGCGGGAATATGTGGCCCGGCCTTACCAGTTCGTCAGGCGTCGATTTCGGATTCGCCAATATATTTATCGTACGCGCCCTGTCGGGAGCGGAGATGCCTGTAGTTATTCCGCTTTTCGCGTCGCATGAGACCGCCCAGCCGGTTTTGTAGGGGTCCGGCGCCTTGGCCGACATGGGATGCAGATCGAGCTTGTCCAGTCTCGTTCCTTCCATGGGAACGCATATAAGGCCGCGGCCGTATTTAGCCATAAAATTAATATCGGAGGCTTTTGTGCAGGCCCCTGCCATCACGAGATCGCCTTCATTCTCACGGTCTTCATCGTCTATGACTATGACGATCTTCCCG
>JAQUSE010000225.1 GCA_028715235.1 Candidatus Omnitrophota bacterium
AGGCTGCCGCGGCTTGGACTTTTTCTTCTAAAGGGCTCGTATGGGTTTATCCCGCCATCTGTTTAGCTCGGGGCGGGATCCCGCCTCAAGCCTCACTCCGGGCGGGACAATCTATCACGAGTATATTCTATGCGCGTATCTACGTATCCCGAAATCCAGTGTTTAACATTCGGGCAACCCATCCGTTCCTGTCACTCTAAAGCATAAAGGCAGGAACGGGTTTACAATCTGTAGCCGTAGGGGAGGTTTAAACCTCCCCTACGACATAAGCGCGTATCTATATGCCCGAACTATTCTCTTCTGTATTCGGGACACCCCATCCCTGCCCGCCAGACTTAGCTTGCTGCGATCAGGCGGGCATACTTCGCCCTTATCATAAAAAGTCTCAAGCCGCGTCACCCGAAAAATTTCCCTACCAGCTCTTTCCCAATAAAATTTCTTCGCTCAGACTGTAAGGGCAGATAACGGCAGGTTGCCCTTGAGGCGTTATATTTTGCCGATGCTGCGCTATAACCCAAACTCTTTAGAGCAATTGTCTCCATAACGGCAATATTATAATCCACAATAAACACCTACATATATACTCTTGACGGCAAAATTAGCCGAAAGGGCGCCTGCCGTTAAGCTGCCCTGTGGTGGAGCGAAAAATTTTACCTCACTTACTTCTTCAGCTTGTCAATAGTCGTAATCTCTGCGCCGGGATAATAATACTTCAGTATCTCGTCGGCCTTCTTTTTCTTCTTCGCCATGCCGAACGCGCCCCACTGGCACATCCCAACTCCGTGCCCCCAGCCTAGCCCTTTCAGGACAAGATCATTGCCCTTAACGCCGGCGTCAAATTTTGTACTCCTGACCATATTCGGGCCCATCATCTGCCTGAAATCTTTGCCGGTCAATACGACGGAAATCCCCGCATCGTCCCTGATCTCCAGCTTATCAACGCGCCCTGACTTATTTTTGGAGAGCGCCGACACGGAGGCTACCTTGCCGATCTTATAGCCTTTCTCTTTCAATTTATCCTGCAGAGCGGACAATCGGATCTCTTTGCCCCACTTGTAATGAGGAGAGTGCTTGCAGAAATCACACCGGACTCCCTTTAGCGGAGGCATGTCGATCTTCCATAAGTTGGACGCGTCTTCGGTATGGCCGGCGCATGTCGCATGAAAGTATGCAGGAATCAGATTAGACTTATAGGCCAGCACTTTGCCTTTCGTGGCGTTCACAGCCATCGTAGTGGACCATTTTTCAGATGTCCTACCTCCATATACCTGGGAATATATGTCGCTGCGCAAATCAAACGGCTGCAGTTTGTTCTGTCTTGCCTGATATAGGGCAAACGTCCGGGCAGCTATAGCCTGAGCCTTCAGAGCCTCCATAGGCCAGCGGTGGGACACCTCATGATAAAGAACTCCGTATAGGTATTCATCCAGACCGACATGGTTTATCACCATGAGCTTATCGTTGTCCTTGCGCAGTATATCTATTTCCCCCCTGAATATCCTGCCGTCTACGTATATACTTGAGTTTTTCGACGCTTTGACCTTGACTCCGGGCGCTCTTATTTCCCGGCTCCCCACAGATAATCCGTCTTTTGCGCAACTGACCTGAGCCGCAAGATAAGGCCCTTCAAGCACAGCCTTGTCGGAATTGATCGCGTACATCGTATATTTCCCCCTCAAGCTAAGAGAGATAGAATCTTTGTTGTCTATAATCAATACCCTGACAATTACATCGGCGGGATCTTCAGCCGGGATCGCGGCGGTCGGAATGTTGAGGATGAAGGTTATTATGCAGATAAAGGTTATGAGCTTGATATTTTTCATCTCCGCCTGATCAGGACAAGGATTATGGATAGGATAATCGATATTAGTATGGATGTCGTGATCGGGAAAAAGAAGGTAACGCCTTTTTTTTGGATGCATATATCTCCCGGCAGCCGCCCCAGCCACGGGATCTTCCCGCCTAACGTGAATATGGCCCCGAATATTATAAGGAAAATTCCCAGCAGAATAAGCATCTTTCCGAACGCGCTCATGTCTGGCATCTACTCGTCCTTTTTATTTCTTCTTTTTCTTACTCTCAATTCGTTCCTTCTCGGAGAACAGGCATCCGCAATAATTCTGGCAATACATCCCCACGGACTTCGCCTTCTCATGGGCCTCCCTGAACCCTGTCCTGAAATCCTCATAATAGAATTTCAACCCCAGCTTGCCTGCGACGTCAATGCATAAACTCTTGATCGTCTCCTGGTCCTGGTACGGGCTGCCGAGGAGAGTCGTCGTGAAAGCGTCGAAACCGTTTTCCTTGGCGAATTTCGCCGCCTTTTCCACTCTCAGCCACCAGCATACCGGGCACCTGAGTTTAGCATCTTCGTTGTAGACGATATACTGGAAATAGCTTTCAATATCGTAATCCGAATAAGTAACGTTTAGACCCGCCTGTTTTGAGAATTTCTCGACCTCGGCTTTCCGTTTAAGGTATTCGGAATACGGATGGATATTCGGGTTATAGAAGAATCCGGCAATGTTATGCTTCTCGGCGCGTAATCTCTCTACAGGAAAAATAGCGCACGGCGCGCAGCATATGTGTAGTAGTACGTTCATTTGTCAGTCGTAAGTTATAAGTTGTAAGTTATAAGCACTGAACTTACGACTTATAACTTAAAACTTACAACTTTTTAGAACATTTCCTTTTGTTTATCTTTGGACTTACCCGCAAAGGCCATGTGTTCATAAGCCTGCTTCGTGAGTTCCCTCCCCCGCGGCGTCCTCTTCATAAAGCCTATCTTAAGCAGGAACGGCTCTACTATATCGACTATGGTATCCGGCTCCTCATTCAGCGTAGCGGCTATCGACTCTATACCGGCGGGCCCTCCCCCGAACGATTCATACATCACATTGATTACCTTCCTGTCTACATTGTCAAGCCCCATAGAATCTATCCCGTGGCTCTTCAATGCCTCTTCCGTGGCCCCGATCGTTATCTTCCCGTCTCTCTTGACCTCGACCCAGTCCCGGACGCGCCTTAAGAGCCTGTTCGCGACCCTCGGTGAACCTCTCGAACGCCTCGCTATCTCTTCGGCCGCGTTCTTCTCGATGGTGATATTCAATATCTTTGCGGAACGCGTTAATATCATAACAAGGTCTTCCGTCTCATAAAAATCGAGGTGGTAGAACATACCGAACCTCGACCTCAGCGGCGCGGTCAATAAGCCGGCCCGGGTCGTAGCCCCGATAAGAGTAAATCGTTTGAGATTGAATTTGATCGTCTTTGCGTACGGTCCCTTATCTATAATAAAATCGATCTCAAAATTTTCCATCGCCGGATATATGAATTCTTCCACGGTCTTTGACAGCCTGTGGATCTCGTCGATGAAAAGGATATCGCCATCGGCGAGATTCGTCAATATGCGGATGAGGTCGCCGGCGCGCTCTATCGCAGGCCCGCTCGTAGCCGTGATCTTCGTGCCCATCTCATGCGCTATTATGTGCGCGAGCGAAGTCTTTCCCAGTCCCGGGGGACCCGAG
>JAQUSE010000226.1 GCA_028715235.1 Candidatus Omnitrophota bacterium
AGGATGGGTTCTCCTCCAGCCTCGACCGGAGGTTCTGTTTAAGGTCGGCGCCTTTGACCTTTTCCTCGTTTATGAAATACTCCCCTGCCTTTGTTATAGCAAGCACCGTCTTTTCCGAACCCTCCAGGGATACGGCGCTTGAGGCCTTGGGCAGATTCACCTCTATCTTTGATAAACGGCCGGAATTAAACGTATAAAGAAGGCTGAACGAAATGAAGAAGAAGATGAACATGTTGAGGACGATATCCGTCATTGCGACGGATTCGAGCGCGACGAGGTAATCCTTTTTCCCTTTTATGGAGATCATGACCCGGTCTTTGTCTCCGACAGCGTCTCTACAAGCCGCGTGGATGAGTCGCTCAGCTCATAAGATATATATTTCACCCTCGAGATGATGAAGTTGCATATAAGATAATACGGCACGGCTACTATCAGGCCCGCCGCCGTCGTTATCATAGCTTCGTAAATGCCGGAGGCAAGCGCCGATACCGTTATGTCCGGGCCCGCCTTCTCCCATGCCATAAAGGCCCTCATGAGGCCTGTGATAGTTCCCAGAAAGCCGAGGAGCGGCTCGATGCCTATTATCGATATGAGCCCGCCTATATACCTCTCAAGGTCTTTTACCTTGCTGTTACCTACCCTCTCCAGTACCCTCTCTATCTCGGAAAGCTGGAGAGCTCTCTTCTCGATGCCCGCTTTCAGAGTAGCCGCTACCGGATACCTGGAATTCCTCGCGCATTGCGAAAGAGCCGCGTCGAACTTCTTGTCCCTGACCTTGGCAAGGATCTCTTCGGTAAACTTAGCGGAGTCTATCCTGACCCTGTACAGCGTCCACAACTTGTCTATTATTATGGCGAGGCCCAGTATAGAACCGAGTATTATCGGTATCATGACCGGCCCGCCTTTGACTATAACCCAGAGCATATTGCACCTCGTCTATTTAACAGTAACCAGAAACCAGTTACCAGTAATTAGAATAGTCAAACTGATGATTTATGCTAATCATTATTAATCTCTGGTTGCCAAACCATGAATCATACTGGTAATTTCTCTGGCATTTTTTCTGAGAATAAAATATTTATTATCATTTATTAACTTTTGCCTTTTTAAAATATTCAAAACTGATACACATTCTCTGGCGGAATCTGATGATATTTCAAAATATCGAACTCGCTCTTTACTAGAATATTTATCATTGCCTTCGGCAATATTATTGGCTATGGATAAAGCCGCTCTTATAAGATTCGAACCTATAGAAAATTTGTAATCTTGTACCAAGCTTTTATAAATGACAAATACTTCATCAATGAAATCTAGTGACTTCTGGTAAACTTTAAGTTTTTCAAAGTCAAATTCAAAATCACTCATATTACTGGTTACTGGTTACTTTCTCTCTGGTTACTAAATAAGGCTCTTAATCAACATCACGAGCCCTATCAGTGATATAACAGCCCCGCTTATTTTTGGTATCAAATGTTCCGCCTTCTCGCCATACCGTTTTCTTACCAGGGTCAGGATCCCGCCTACGGCAAGCCCAAAAGGCAGGAGGGATACGATAGTCCCCAATCCGAATACCGCGACCAGCAGCCCCCCTTGAAGCGGGCTCTGCGTCGAGGCCGCCATTACAAGTATAGCCATCTCTATCGGACACGGAGGAAGGCCGCGGATTATACCGAATAAAAATATGGAGAGGTCCCCTTTTAATCCTCCGAATTCTTTAGCGTAACAGTGGGACTCAAGCTTATGTGTATGGCTGAATACCAGAAGACCGAATGCCACGGTAAAAGACGACGCGATTATCTCCAGCTGTTTCGAAAATTTTGCCAGATACTGGGCGCCCAGATAACCGAATACGACGCCCAGGAACGTGTCGGCTATCATCATGCCTACACCGTACAGGAACACGAGAAAGAGTATCTTTTTTGTGTTCTTGCCGATAATGGTCGCGTAAAGGCTCGCTATCGCCTTATCTTCGCACGGTTCGAGCACATGCAGAAGTCCTATCACAAATGCGGAAGTAAGAGTCAGGCTGTTCATGGTCTAAGCTCCCTTTTGGCCCAGGAAAAACGCTATGCTGTCCACCACTCCCTTTCTTATCATCATGACCGCTATGGCTGCGAGAAGAAGGCTGGCGATCTTGGAAAAGGCCTTTGAGCCTGCCTTTCCCAGGAAGTTCGATATAACCGCCGCGTAGGAAAAAGAGATCCACACGATCAGCAGATTGATGACGAACGACAATACGGTGTAGTACATACCATGGGTATCGAGCAGGATTATGATGGTGGTCAATACGGCGGGTCCGGTAATGAGAGGCGTGCCTATCGGCACAGCGCCTACTGTTTCAATTGAAAGCTTCTGAGCTTTTTCATTCTGCAGAATATCCCTGAGGGAGATCGCCAGCAGAACCAGCCCTCCCGCGATCTTAAAATCCGATACCATTACGCCAAGGATCTTAAATATCCATTGGCCTAAAAACAGGAAGACTATCCCTATAGCAAACGCCGTTATTATGGACTGGAGCAGTATCCTGCGCTTTTCCGCTTTCTTCAGGTTCTCGGTAAAACCTATGAACATAGGCAATACGCCTATTGCGTCCATGGCAACAAATATTGGAATAAATGCCAGCAGGAATTCTTTCATTTGCTACCTTTCGTATCTACTTGTTATAGTGGATTATATCATATAATTATAAGCTAAGGCAAGCTCACGGAAATAAAAAGGCAGGGGTCGGATATACATGATCCAACTCCTGCCTTTTAGAAAAATATTTAAGGTAATTTAAATATCCAGCGACTTACTTGGATAACTTGCCCTTTATGATCCTCTCGGCCTCAAGCCAGTCCTCGTGCGAATGCCCGGGCTTTTTGCCCCTCTTTTCGTAAAGCTCGAATGCCTTCTTTTCGATGAGCTTACGCACGTCTTCACTGGTCATCGTAGGGTTAGAAGACCTCCCTGTCCTAAATGTCGTCCTTGCCATAATTCCCTCCTCCTTTCTACATCCAATTTTGTACTTTACAGTATACCTCGTAATCAAAAATTTGCAAGTAAAAAATGTACCTTAACTTATCGAGACTTTAAGGAAATCCGGCACCGGTTTGTCCAGAAGCTTATATATATTCTTGAGATGCGTCCTGTAGAGCCTGTCGAAAGGATTGTCGCCGCCGGTATGGGCCTTACCGCCATACCACCAGTTCCAATCGCTCCCCTCCGCAATATAGAACTCCCGCCAGGCGTCCCTTATCTTGGCGCCGTCGCCGCTCGACGCCTTATGGAACTCTTTCGTGAATTTCACGAGGTCGCGCCTTACCCTGTCGAGGTAATCCCACGAGACATTGTCCTGTTCCTGCCCTATCCATATCTCGAAGTCATGGTTTATCCACGAGCCGGGGAATATGTTGGTCAAATTCCGTCTTGCGGGCTCAAGTTCAAGGAACTCGCTTACTGTGGCGGAGCCCGCTTCATGCTGTTTATCAAGGTTGGCGTAAAGGGTCTCGAAGAACCGCCT
>JAQUSE010000227.1 GCA_028715235.1 Candidatus Omnitrophota bacterium
CGGCCCGCATATCAGGATCATACCGTGCGGCTTTGAATCGGCTTTCTTTATCTCCTCCAGGGACCGGGTGTCAAATCCCAGCTTCTCTATATCAAGGGTAGCCTGGGACTTGTCCAGGATCCTCAACGCGACTTTTTCCCCGCGGCTGGACGGAAGAACCGAGACCCTGAAGTCCACTTCCCTGCCGCTCAACTTTACCTTAAACCTTCCGTCTTGAGGCAGTCGTCTTTCCGCTATGTCCAGGTCCGACATTACCTTTATCCTGGATATTATGGCGTTCTGGAATGCCTTCGGCGACCGCTTGCCTTCGCGCCATATGCCGTCAACGCGGTATCTTATACGGACCTCGGTGTCGAGAGGCTCGATAAGTATATCGCTGGAACGCATTGAAACGCCTTCCGCGAGAAGCATATTGGTGATCTTGACCACAGGCGCATCCTGGGTCATCCTCAATATGTCTGTGGAACTCTGCGATTCTTCGCCGGAGAGATTATCAATAAGCTTCAGGTCATCGATATCGCCCACTATCTTCTCTATCGCCGCATAAGCATCCTCGTCATAATAATGGCCGAGCGCCTCCCTGATATCCTTTTCATACGCGATGACCGGGCTTATTTTATATCCCGTGAGCGTCTTTATATCGTCTATCGCGAATATATTAAGAGGATCAGCCATGGCTATCATCAAGGTGTCTCCGATCTTCGATATCGGCAGGATCATGTAATTTCTCGCTGTCTTTCTCGGCACCAATTTTATGACAGCGGGATCTATCTTATAGCGTGAGAGGTTTATAGGAGGTATGCCGAGCCCCTGGCTAAGTGTAACCATCAGGTCGCTTTTCGATACAAGGCCCAGGCTGATAAGTATATCGCTTAAAGACCCGCCCTTTTCCTTCTGGAATGAAATGGCCTTTTCGAGATCGGCAGGTTTAATGAGCTTCTTATCGACCAGTAATTTCGCAAGTTTCTCTTTTAATTCTGTAGCCATATTTATCCGGTCCTATGATCGCGCAAAACCGCGTCTCAATGGCGGTTATAGTTCTTGCTTATCGCGTTAGTCACGTCGGTCATCGTGCTCACGAAGACCTGGACCTTGCACTTCGTAAGCATCTCTATATCCTCAACTGCCTGGAAATTCAGCGGATTCGACATCGCTATCGTAAGGAGGTCGCCTATTTTATCTATAGCTATAAGGTTATATTGTTTAGCGACGTGCTCGGGTATCATCTTGACGGCTTCGCTATTCACCTCATAAAATTCCAGAGGAAGATAGGGGAAACCGTATTGGACGGTCAGGGCCTGCGCTATCTCCTCTTCCTTGGCGAAACCCATCGCGACCATTATCTGGCCTATCAGGCCGCCCTTCTCCTCCTGAACCTTCAAGGCCTTAGCCAATTGCGACTCGTTTATCACGCCTCTTTCCAGTAGAAGTTCACCCAATTGTTTCGAGACAATACGTCTTATTGGAGACATCGGAAACCTTTACTATCACGCCTACTTTTTAAATATCCTCTTAAGATCATCGACATCAGTGGATCTCTCAAGTGCCTCTTCGTAAGATATAAGCTTCTTCTGGTATAGTTCATAAAGGGCCTGGTTCATTGTCCTCATGCCCTCTTTCTGCGAGGTCTGCATGACGGAATATATCTGATGGATCTTAGACTCCCTGATCATGCTGCGTACAGCGGCCGTGATCAATAAAATCTCTACAGCCAGGACGCGGCCGTGGCCTCCGACCTTCGGCAGCAACTGCTGGGCCATAACGCCTATAAGGACAAATGAAAGCTGCGTCCTTATCTGGGCCTGCTGATAAGCGGGAAAGACGTCTATGAGCCTGTTTATCGTCTGGACGCAATCCGATGTATGGAGCGTGGCAAAAACGAGGTGGCCTGTCTCTGCGATTATAAGCGCGGATTCTATCGTCTCGAGATCCCTTAATTCCCCTATTAATATTACATCGGGATCCTGGCGCAGGACATGTTTAAGGGCCCCGGTAAATGAATAGGTGTCGCTTCCAAGCTCGCGCTGGTTGACAATGGCCTTTTTATTCCTGTGAAGATACTCTATAGGGTCTTCGACTGTTACAATGTGACACGGCCTTGCGGCGTTTATCGAATCTATCATCGATGCCAGGCTCGTCGATTTTCCGCTTCCGGTAGCGCCTGTGACAAGCACGAGCCCTTTCGGACGGTTACATAAGTCCTTCACGACATCGATAGGCAGGCCGCATTCTTCTAACGGCCATATGTCGTGCGGTATCACCCTTATCGAGCACGCGATAGAGTCCCTCTGCTTGAAGACATTCACCCTGAACCGGCCCAGGCCGGATACTCCGAAAGCCAGATCAAGCTCCAATTCGCGCTCGAACTTCTCTTTCTGCGCGTCGTTCAGCAACTTATAGGTCAGCTCTTTCGATTCCACCGGGGTGAGGATACCTCCTTCAACCGGGATGAGTTTTTCGTCTACGCGTATAACGACCGGCGCTCCCGCGGTAATATGGATATCCGAAGCGCCTTTCTCTACCATCATCTTCAATAGCTTATTCATGTCGTGAGGCATCTATCGTTCTCCTCTCAAAAAAATTTTAATTTTAAGCGAAGACCCTGTTCTTCCCGGCCGTCTTCGCCTCTTTGAGCAAATTCATGGCCTTTTTATATAATTCGTCTCCGGTCGCCCCGTCGATCGGGTTTTCGCTGACACCGCATGAAACGGTAAGCGCGGCCTTACCTACTCTTACGAGATTCGCGGCTTCTATCCTTTTCCTAAGGTCTTCGGCGATATCGGTCGCCTCTTTCTTGTTCTTCTCCGGCATGAGGACAGCGAATTCATCCACGCCGACCCTCGCCGCCTTGCCTACCGGCGGGATATTGTCCTTTATCAGCTTGGCCATCTTATTCAGAGCCTCTTCTGCGGCCAGCTCACCGTGCGTCTCCCTGAAGTTCTTGAAATTGTCGATATTAAATACGATGAACGCGCAAGGCCTCTGATAGAATATCGAGCGCTTTATCTCTTCCTCGAGCCGTGTGACGATAAAATTCTTATTATAAAGGTCTGTCAAATCGTCTTTTATCGAAAGCTCTTCGGTCTTCCTGTTCAATATGTCGCTCTCGATAGCTATCGTTATCTGTTTTGCGAATACCTTGATCATCTCTATATCGTCGTTCTTGAATTTGAAATCATCGGCCCTGCTGCCGACGATAAAAAGCCCCAGGTTATTTCGTCCGGAAAACAAAGGGACGGCTATGATATTCTTTAATCCGTATCCGGCCTTCAACTCTTCCACCTCTTTCGACGGCTTCATCCCTTTATCCAGGACAAAAATAGCGCGTTCCTGCACGGCCCTTTCCAGGACACTGCGGCCGGTCTTCCTGATCACCAGGTTATCGAGGCTCTCCTTATCGAGGTTGTAAGAGGTCTTTACCGAAAAATCCCCATTCCCCGCCTTGGGCATGTACAGCGCGCCGAAACCTGTATCGAATACCAGCGAGGACTTTTC
>JAQUSE010000228.1:0-1846 GCA_028715235.1 Candidatus Omnitrophota bacterium
GCCTTGAATAACTTTCCGAAAGGAACAGGTACCGCGCTACAAAACCGGAAAAAGCGATCTTCAAAACAGCCAGCGCCGCCGTGGCCGCAAGCTGCACCATGACCGCAAAAGAGATGGTATACGACGTCTTATCTTCTTTAGCCTGGGCGGAGAATGTGGAGACGTATTTAGTCACGCCCCTCCCAATTCCCAGGGACGCCACAGTAATGGATAAATTCATCAAGTTGAACGCCTGGGAAAAAAGCCCTACACCCGAGGTCCCAAGGACAATTGCCGTGAACTTGGATCTCACAAGCGCCGTAAAGATATTGGATACGGTTATCGAACTTGCCGTAGCCGTCGCCTTAAGCATCTTCTTCAAGTTTCCGTCTCTTCCTTTTTATAAATATCTCTCGAAAGCCGCTCTTTCGATACCGTTTATGACCTTCCTGGTAAAATGCTCCGCCGCGAACGCCCTGCCCGTCTCGCCGAGCCTCGATGACAGCGTTTTATCAGCCAGGAGCCTTGCAACGCACGATGCCAGGCCTTTGTAGTCCCTGAACGGGGCCAGGAGCCCCCTTTCATTGCATCCGAGGACTTCTCCGGCCCAATCATGGTCGTATGAAGCTACCGGTCTGCCGGAAAGAAGGGCCTCTATTATGGTCACGCCGGCGTGCGTAAACAATATTACGTCGGCCGAATAGTACAGGTCCACAAGCTTCTCCTGCGACGTTTTGCCCAGGAAGATCACATCCTTGTCCAGCCCCATCTCCCTGGCCATCGATCTAAGTCTCTTCTCAAGACTGCCTGCGCCGGCGATGACCAGCTTGGCATCTCTTACCGAAGAGGCCAATTCCCCGAAACACAGTATAAGATCCTCGACGAACTTCACCTTTTCCAGTCTTCCCACGTAGAGGACTGCGCGTTTACCGAAGATGCCGAGTTCCGCCTTTAGGTCCCTGCGGGCACCGGGCTCCTTGAGGTGGGCTTCGCCCGGAGGCATCCTTGAAGCATAAACGTCTTCCGGCCGCGCTCCGTGTGAGAGCGCGTAAAACCTGTAATTGGCGCACCCGGCCGTAACGAAAAGGGCTTTTTTCAATATCATGCGCTCGATAGCATCCTCGACTCGTTTAAATATGAACGGCGGAAAGACTATCCGCTGAACACGCCTTGTCGAGATATCATAGTTTTGGAGCACATGAATCGTATATGGAATCCCGGCATACGCGGAGCATAAGAAAGCCGCCAGCCCCAGCATGTGCGGGTCCTGCGCCCGGAAGAATGTTACCTTTTCCTCTCTTGCAACCTCGATACATTTAGATAAAAGCCGTATTACGCTCAATGCAAAGTTGGTTTTGTTAAAACCCATACGTTTCAATATGCCTTCTGGCTGCTGCGGCATCGCAACGATCCTGTGTGACGGACCGTATCTTTTATCCGTCACGCGCCACGCGGTGACGGAAAAAATTACCGTCACCGTGTTTTTGAGATACCCGCCGAGGTCGTATCGAAAAAGCGTGTGTGACAGTCCCTGGCGTTCTATGTCTTCTATACCGTAATGGGCAAATTCGAGCATCCTTCCCGCAGGATGCCGGAAGCACCTGACGCGAAACGGCCTGATAAAATAAAGGGCCGTCGTGAAAACTGCTAACGCACAATATATGACCAGGAACAGCACTGCGTCTATCGGAAACATTATTTTTTTAAGCAAGTCTCTTTTCATTTTGAGTACCTGTCGAATATATCCGCCAGCGCTTTTGTCATATTAATCCTGGAGTATTTTTTTATTTCTTCCTCGTTGCCCAAATAGTCCGCCTTTCCGGTCCTGAAATCCTCCACTGCTCTCTGCAGCACCTTCTTTAAGATC
>JAQUSE010000228.1:1856-3492 GCA_028715235.1 Candidatus Omnitrophota bacterium
CGGAACATACATTACCGCAACCTGTATCCTTGTCGATTTGACAGAGGTCCGTATCTTCTTCCGAGCTCAACAGGAGAATCGGACGCCTAGCGCCCAAATAGTCAAATGCTTTTGCCGGAAGAACGCCGCGGCTTGTGGCATCGGAACCCCGCCATCCCACAAGGAGCAGCAGGTTCGATTCGCGCATCATCTTCAAGCACTCCTTATAGTCTATATATGAGTAGACATTCAATATCCCTTCCAAAGCGAAGTCATGCTTAATACGGTCAAAATCGGGCTGGTTGCTGCCATATATATAGAACCGCACGGAAAGCTCCTTCGGCGACACCCTCCCTTCATCCAGAAGCTCTCTTATAGCCGAAAAGAACTCTGCGGGAGACTGTCTCTGGCTGTGAAGTTTTCCGCAATAAGTGATAAGGAATTTCCCACCGGACGGATGAGCATAGTTTACATTAAAAAAATCCTCTTCGTCAAATCCGTTCGTTATAACCGAAACATCTGTTGAGTAGTTCTTTTTGAATAGCTCCGCCCATGTCATTGAAACGGTTATTATGTGGTCGGCATGCTTCAGGACTATCTTATCCAGGCGATTATTTATAAACTTCTTCACGAATGTCTTGACCGTATGGTGATAGCCCGACCATGGGTCTCTGAGATCCGCTATCCACGGCACTTTTACGCGCTTCTTGAGCGATCCCGCAATCAGGTGGGATGTTTCTGGCGGCGAGGAACTGTATATCAGATCGAATTTCTCCTGCCTCAGGAGCGCCTCGCCTGCTTTCATGGCCGGGGCATACCATCCTATATTTTCGTCAGGCAAACTCAGTACCTCCCTGGCCCCGTTCTTCATGGCGGAAAGCAGGCCTTCTGTACCGGATGTCGCTTTTAACGCAGCCGCCGGAACATGGCCGTGGTAGTTGCGGAACAACCGCCTGACGCTATTTAATATATCCACATAACCCGTCTTAAGGATCCTTACACCGGAGATCTTACCAAGAGCCTGGTCGCAATATACCTGTGAAGGCGCCTCAGCTGGCGTAAGTATAGTCGGTTCCCATCCGAAATAGGGCAGGTATTTTGCGAATTTCATCGTCCGAAACATGCCGACGCCGCCCCGAGGAGGCCAATTATAAAATATTATCAATACCTTACGCATTTATATTTACTCCCCGGTTCTCAGGGCATACCCTGCACGGAGGTGGGATGCTATCCCCGCTCATGAAGGCATTCCGCATCTTCCTGAAAAAGGCATTGTTCCATACGTCTTTATCAAACGCGTGGCCGTTCCCTTCCATATTAAGAAGCATAATAGAACAACTTGATGCCCTCATCTCTCCGTCGACGCGAATCTGCGTGAAATAGGTATTGCAGCCGTTCTGGCCGCTATTCCTATCGATAACGTTTGGCAAACTGACCCGTTTTTTCATCGCATTATTCAGCCGTGAATAGACGTCTTTCATAAAATCGATCTCTTTTGAATCGCTGCTGAATATCATCCGTTCATCGGCTTTGAAGCCTCTATACGGCGACGGGAGGAAATTGCAGAAAAACATTGAGTCGGCCCCCAGACGTTCTCCGATCTCGATCATCGACTGCAGACGCCTATAGTTCACCCTATCCACTATGAAAGATAATT
>JAQUSE010000229.1 GCA_028715235.1 Candidatus Omnitrophota bacterium
GGTGTAGTAGACAGTGGGTTGGAAGAAAAAGCGGTTGTCAGTGAATCGTGGGAGCGGAAAGCCGATACAAATGGGGATGGGGTAGTGGATCAGGTTGAGGTTGACCAGTGGCGAAAGGCCCGTTCGGATAGAGACAATAATCCTCCCGGTCCGCGGGGCGGCCCGGGAACGAATTGGGAGAATCCTCCGGGTCCACAGGGCGGTTCCGGGGCAGGACCTGACAGGAGACAGCAGATTGATAGAGATAATAATCCTCCAGGTCCGAGAGGCGGCAAGGGAACGAACTGGGAGAATCCTCCGGGTCCCAAAGGAGGGCGCGGGGCGAGCCCGGACCGGAAACGCTGATTTTTTTACGAGGCCAAATTGCTTAAATCATTTTTTATTTTTACATTAGCGTTGTTATGCGGTCTTGTCATGGTTCCGGGCGGCGAATGCCAATATGCGGCTGCCCCCGGCGCGGATACGGATGAAGACCGGAATACGGTTACCATAGAAGGACAGATAAGCTCGATAGATTGGGTGGGAGGGGTTATCACGGTAAGGTGGCTGCAGTATGATCCCTATATAAAATATGACGAGATTACTCTTTCTGTGCCGCGGGATATAAAAATAATGAAAGCCGGCCAGCCGGCGGGATTCAACGAATTAAGCCAATTTGACCATGTTACGGTTAAATATCGCAAGGACAAATCTGTCAGTCTCCCCAGGGCTGTAAGCATCACCGTTACGAACGCGATCGATATAGCCCCGACTTATAACAGGTGAGGGCTAAAGAGAGACGGGCGCGGGTCAGAAGAGGCGGTCGATATTCAGGTTCGCGTCTTTTGCCGCCTCGGTCAGTTTCTTTATCCGTTCTTTTGCCGCGCCGCGGTCCCTTTCGTTAATTATTATAAGCGCGTTGATCGCGGGAATGTCGCTGTTATTGTAGTCGCTGAAAAATTCATCCAGTTCCTGCACAAGGTTTTCAGGCTCATACTTCGGCAGCTTTGCCAGCAATTTGCTCCTCTGGTTTTCCGACATCTCCTGCGCCATAAGAGCTTCATACAGGCCTCTTATATAAGCGATTTTTTGCGCGTTGGCAAATTGGTCTTCCGGTTTTTTCTGGGATTTCAGATCCAGGGACTTTCCGGACAGTATCGGCCACGAATCATCGTCAGCGTAAGTAATACCTTTCGCCTGGGCTATGTCCGAGACAGGGCATGCCAGGATGACGGCAACCAGCGATCCGCGTATCCACTTTAATACGGTAAATTTTTTCACATTTCACCTCTCTTCCTTTCAGGACAAAATTATACCATCTTTTCTTCCGCGCTTCCAGTCTTTAATGTTATATTAATGTTATATACGCTTGCCAAATATATATTAATATGATACACTTTATATTAGATATATAGTTGTTACCATAATTATAATAGTTGCGATATTTTCCATATAACCAGAGAAAACCCGGCAGATTATGGAAGCACGCCTCATATCCGCTAAAGACCTGATGAAAAAGTATAATGTGACGTATCAGACGTTGAACCATTATACGAACTTCGGCCTATTGGATGTAGTTACTAAGAGCGGCAACGCCAGGATGTTCGACGAGGCCTATGCGGCGGAGAGGCTGCGGCAGATAGCTAAGATGAAAGAGCTCGGCTATCCGTTGAGGCTGATACGCAAGACGCTCCTCGAAAATAAGGAGCCGCGGCTTCTATGAGCTATTATAAGATTCTGGGATTGGAGAGGGAGCCGTTTTCCACAAGTCCGGACCCGGAATTTTTTTACCAATCCAAGGAACACACATCCGCGCTATACCGCCTGCGCATCGCCATCGAATTGAAACGGGGCTTGAGTCTTATCCTGGGGGATGTCGGCACGGGAAAGACGACCCTGTCCAGAAAATTATCCCAGCTTCTCGCCTCCGAGCCAAACCTGGAGATGGCGATGATATTGAACCCGGTTTACGAATCCGAAAAACAATTCCTTGCCGATCTCATCGAAAGGTTCCACATCGCGCCGAACATTCCCAATGCCGGTGAAGAAGCCACCGTGTTGGACTACATGAAGGCGATCGAGAAGTACCTCTTCGAAACATGCCTCGAAAAAAATAAGACCGTAGTCCTCCTGATAGACGAATCGCAGAAGCTGATCGACCCGTGCCTCGAGATATTGCGGTCGCTCCTTAACTACGAGACCAACGAATATAAAACTCTCCAGCTTATTATCATGGGACAGATAGAGCTTTTGCCGCGCGTAAGCCGGATCAGGAATCTCTGGGACAGGATCGCGCTGAAGTATGTCTTGAATCCTCTGGATGAGGATGAGGTCGCGGAATTGATACGTTTCCGCCTCGCGCATGCCGGATATATTTCGCGCTATCCTCTATTCAGCGACAGCGCGATAAGCGCCATATATAATTACACGCAGGGTTATCCGCGCAAGATCGCGATGATATGCCACGATGCGCTGGAATACCTGGTGATGCATAAAAAAGAGATGGTCGATAAGGGGATTATCCAGGAATTAATTGAGAAAGAAGTGAAGGCTGTGTCAGGTGTCAGGTATCAGGTATCATGATACCTCGCACATGACGCATGATACATAATACATGACACCAGATAATGTTTCACCGGAGGAGAGGCTTTTCAAGGTCATACAGGACCAGAAGAATGCCCCTGTTCTTAAACCGGAAAGCGCCGCGGAGGAGAAGCGGCCGGGAGACGCGGGGACTGTAAGGCGGTTCTTTGCCGGCGTGACAGTTGGGAGATTTTTAAAAGAGCTGCGGTATAGGATGAGGATGCCGGCCCTGGCCGGCCATATCCATGAAATACAGATAGGCACGGTCAATAAGGCGCTTGTCGGCGTCGCCGCTCTCATGGCTCTCGCGGAGATATACTGTATTTTATTCGGCGGTCCGGACATCGCGAAGATAACGAAGGCGCTTTCCGACGCCGAGATTCAGGATTCGCGCGAACCGCGCAAGATAGAGGCCCTTAAGCCCGTAAGTTACTATATAGACCAGGTAAAAAAGAAGAGCATGTTCTTTTCGGCGAAAACGGCAGATAAAGGCCCTGTTAATCTGGCCTCCCAGGTTTCCAGGCTGAATGACGCCGCCAAGGATATCAAATTGAAAGGGATCTCCTGGGGGAAAGTCCCCAAGGCGATAATAAAGAATGAAAAAGAAGACAAGGTCTATTTCCTGGGCGAAGAACAGGCCATAGGCTCTACAGGAATAGAGGTTAGGACGATATTGAAGCGAAAGGTCATCATAGGTTCCGGCGACGAGGAGATGGAATTGCAATGAGCGAGTTAGCGGGTAAGCGGGTTAGCGGGTTTGCGGGTGAGCGGGTTAGTGGGTTAGTGGGTTAGTGGGTGAGCGGGTGAACGGGTTAGCGGGTGAGCGGGTGAGCGGGTTAGTGGGTTAGTGGGTTAGTGGGTGAGCGGGTGAGGGGGTGAGTGGGTGAGTGGGTTTGCGGGTGAGGGGGTGAGTGGGTG
>JAQUSE010000230.1 GCA_028715235.1 Candidatus Omnitrophota bacterium
TCGAAGCCGAGCCATTTCACATCCTCTATTATGGAGTTAACGTATTCTACTTCCTCTTTCTCGGGGTTTGTGTCGTCCATCCTCAAGTTGCATAATCCTTTATAGTCGCGCGCTATCCCGAAATTAAGGCATATCGCCTTGGCGTGCCCGATATGGAGATAGCCGTTCGGCTCCGGCGGAAAACGGGTGTGGACCAAGCCCGCGAACCTGTTTGTCTTCAGGTGCTCGTCGATTATTTCGCGGACGAAATTTTTGGTTTGAGATTTTTCTGTATCCATATCTATCCTATGCCGCAGCCTTATTCATCCTCGAGATCACCTTGTCTTTTCCCAGGACTTCCATCATCTCGAACAAGCCCGCGCCCGTAGTCTTGCCGCTTATAGCCACGCGAGTCGGATGTATTATCTGGCCGGCCTTCAAGGCCTTCTCTTCGGCCATCTTACGACACTCCTGTTCCAAAGCGCTATGTGAAAAGTCGGTTACCTTTTCGATCCTGTCCGCAAAATCGCGCAATATAGCCTTCGATTCCGCAGGCTTCAGATGTTTTTCGACGCCCTTCTCTTCGACCGAATAATTGTCGGTAAAAAAATAATCTACAAGAGGTGGAAATTCTGAAAATGTTTTTATCCTAACTTTATATAGGTTTATTACTCGCAAGAGTAGATCGTTTTGCACATTCCAATCATACCCCTGGCGTCTAATCTCATTTCTAAGAGACGGAAGAAGATCTCCGCTAGTTTTTGCAGCAATATATTGAGTATTTATCCACCTGAGTTTTTGCAGATCGAACTTCGCCTGGACGCCCTTCATGTCATTGATATCGAACGACTTGACAGCCTCGTCAAGAGGGATTATCTCGCGGTCGCCTCCCGGCGACCAGCCGAGAAGCAGCAGGTAATTCACAAGCGCTTCCGGCAGGAAACCTTCTCTTTTATACTCTTCTACCGCAACTCCGCCGTGCCGTTTCGAGAGCTTGGCGCCGTCCGCGCCCATAATAAGAGGCATATGTCCGAACCGGGGGGCCTCGAGCCCGAGCGCTTCATAGAAAAGCACCTGTTTGGGTGTATTGGAAACGTGGTCGTCACCGCGTATTATGTGCGTGATCTTAAGATAAGCGTCGTCGATGACGCATGAGAAGTTATAGGTAGGCGAGCCGTCGGATTTTATCATGACCTGGTCCTTGATATCGTCCGTATTGAACGACACCTTGCCGTGTATCATGTCGTCGATCTCGATCGTCCGGGACTTCTCCACCTTAAATATGTACGCCTCGCCTTCACGGTAGGCCTTACCCTGCTTCAGGAGTCCTTCGGCCGCCTCGCGGTATACATTGAAGCGTTCGCTCTGCCGGATAGGCGCTTCGTCCCATCCTATGCCGAGCCATTTAAGGTCCGTCATTATCTCGTCCAGGAATTCATTTTTCGACCTGACAAGATCGGTATCCTCTATGCGGAGGATGAACGCGCCGCCGTAATGCCTGGCGTATACCCAATTGAATAAGGCTGTCCTGGCGCTTCCTATGTGGAGATAACCGGTGGGACTTGGGGCAAAACGGACTCTTACCATCAGAACTTGTATCCCGCTTCGAGGGCTTTTTTATTCCTTAAGAAGAGCTCTTCCTTATTCCTGAATATATTCCTTAAGGCCATAACGACGTTCTTCAACGACAATGCCTTCGATCTCTTTGTAAGCGCGCCTATCGCTATCATATTGGCGCATCTGGGGTCGCCTAATTTTACGGCCATTTCGGTCGCCGGTATATTTACAATAGTCACGCCTTTTCTCTTCGGCGGATAACCTACCAATGACCTGTTAGATATCAGTACGCCGCCTTCTCTCAATTTTCCTTCATATTTCACGAGCGACGGGGCGTTCATCACTATAAGCATGTCGGGCGAGGCTATTATCGGGTTGGCTATCTCATCGTCGGATATCTTTGTCATGGAATATGCCGTGCCGCCCCTTACCTCCGCCCCGTAAGACGGCATCCAGGTCACATGCTTACCCATGATAAGGCCGGCCTGCGCCATGAGTTTCCCCATGAACATTATCCCCTGCCCGCCGAACCCGGCGCAGAGGATATCCTCGCATCGCCTTGCAACGCGTTTGGCCATCTTATGTCCGCTTACCGCATGTCTGGTTTTTGTCTTTGCCATATTCTGGTTACTGGTATCTGGTTACTAAATTAACAACTCTTTATTACGCCGAGCGGATAGAACGTGCTGACCTCGTTCTTTATCCTGTCAGCCGCCTGGATCGGCGTCATATCCCAATAGGTGGGGCACATCGACAGGACCTCCACCATCGAGAAACCTTTGTTATCTATCTGCATCTTAAACGCCTTCGTTATCGCGCGCTTAGCCCTCAAGACTTCCTGCGATGAATGGACCGACACGCGCTCGAGATATTTCGCGCCGGGAAGGACCGCAAGCATCTCCAACATCTTGATCGGATAGCCCTCGCGCCTCAGGCTCCTGCCGTAAATCGTGGTGCTCGTCCTCTGCCCCGCAAGCGTCGTAGGGGCCATCTGGCCGCCCGTCATGCCGTATACGCCGTTATTGACGAATATTACCGTTATATTTTCTCCGCGGTTAGCCGCGTGTATTATCTCCGCCGTCCCTATGGCCGCGAGGTCTCCGTCGCCCTGATACGTAAATACAATATTGTCCGGCCTCATCCTTTTAATGCCCGTCGCCACTGCAGGCGTCCTGCCGTGCGGGGCTTCTGTAACGTCGAAATCCCAATAATCATACGCTATCACCGCGCATCCGACCGGCGCCACGGCTATAACCTTTTCGCGTATGCCGAATTCGTCGATCGCCCCGCATACGAGCCTGTGGACTATGCCGTGCCCGCAGCCGGCGCAATAGTGGTTTTCCGCTTCGCGAAGGCTCACGGGCCGCGTGAACAAAATATTATTTTCCGCTTCCTGAATTTCTTTGATCTTTTTCTTCATATCAGGCTCTCGATCTGGCGCAATATCTCTTCTTCGTCGGGAATACCTCCGCCCATCCTGCCGTAAAAAGCCACCTCGGCCCGTCCGTTCACCGCCAGTTTTACGTCCTCCACCATCTGGCCGGCGCTCATCTCCAGCACCAGGAATTTCTTCGTCTTCGCGCAGGCCTCTTCGAGAGCCTTATCCGGGAACGGCCACAGCGTTATGGGCCTGATCAGGCCGACCTTCAGGCCTTTGGAGCGCGCGAGCTCCATGCCGGCTTTCGCTATTCTCGCGACAGACCCGTAAGCGACCAGCGTTATCTCGCTCTCTTTCGTATGCAAACCCTGGAAACGGATCTCGGTTTCCCTGATCCCGGAGAATTTTTCCTGCAGTTTTTTATTGTGCTCTTCAAGCGCGCCGTCGGGCAGCAGAAGCGATCGTATTATATTCGGTTTCCTGCCCTCGCAGCCTGTGAGAGCCCACGGTTTTTCTACCTTTAGCGGGATGAGATCCATATTTATGTGGACCGGTTCCATCA
>JAQUSE010000231.1 GCA_028715235.1 Candidatus Omnitrophota bacterium
TGTCCCCGGCCCGATCGGCCATATCAACCCGTATTCGTATAAGACGATAAGGAGACTTGCGCAGACCTCCCGCCTCGAGGTATTATCGCAGGCCCTCGCCAACATATCGTACAGAATGTATGAATACCAATACGGCAGGAAGGCTGCCCTTAGATATTTACCGAAAGAGGCGCTTTTGCGGGTCATGCCTGTCATGGCCGCGAGATTTTTCGGTTATAATTGCTACCTGCTCTGCAGGAGCCTCGCATGAATATCGCCGAGAAGGCCAAATGGCTCTTGCCGCAATCCTTTAAAAAATTTTTAAGGCAGGCGCTCTTTGCGCCCATGGATATTTTTGAATCGATATTCAAGAGGGACGGCGAACTGCGGCCGCCCCGATGGGCCATAGGGGGGAACTATGGGTCCGGTTCCGGGAATTTTAAGGATAGCGGCCGGAGGCTGCTTAGCCATCTCGTAGACCTGGGCGGCCTGTCCCCGGGGGACGCCGTGCTTGACGTCGGGTGCGGCATAGGAAGGCTGGCGATCCCGCTCACCGGATATTTAACAAAGAACGGGAGATATGAAGGGTTCGACGTCATCGGGTATAATATAAAATGGTGCTCCCGGCACATCTCGGCGCGATATCCCAACTTCCGTTTTACGCACTCGGATGTATATAATAAATTCTATAACCGGACAGGCCGTTACAAAGCGCGGGATTATGTATTCCCGTACCAAAGCGATTCGTTTGACATGGTCTTTCTCCTGTCTGTTTTTACTCACATGCTCCCTGAGGACATGGAGCATTATGTGTCTGAAATAAGCCGCGTCACCAAAAGATCCGGGCGGTGTTTCGTTACATTTTTCCTGCTGAACCCGGAATCTATCGATCTGATGAATAAAGGCAAGGCCGGCCATACCTTCCGCCGGACAGGCAATGATATCTACAGGGTGGACGACAAGGATATACAGGAAAGCATCATAGCGTATGACGAAAATTTCGTGAAAGAACTCTTCGCCCGGCATGGATTTATAACACAATCGCCTATTCATTACGGGTCCTGGTGCGGGAGGAAGGATTCCGCCGATAAGATGGATATACTCATATTTACCAAGGGTTGAGGATCGCGCTTGTTTCTTAACCCCAAATATATCAATAGGTTCGGCAAAAACCTGCCGGATAGAGAAACCCTCCGAAGCAGGCTATTTTCAGATAAAGATGGACAGGCGGGGGAGAACGTGGTAAGATAAGCCATGACCGATAATCGTCTTTTTGCCGCTTGGTGAGCGTTTATTTGCCGGGCGGCCTTTTGTTTTTAGCTCAACCGTGGCCGGACCAACAGAAAGGACCGTTAAAATGCACAAAGGAAAGATAAAGAAGCTCGTGCGCGACAGGGGCTTCGGGTTTATAGACGATACGGACGGCAGGGAGATATTTTTCCATCAATCCAGCCTGATAGACGTAGTTTTTACGGCATTGAACGACGACCAGCAGGTCGAATTTGAAGTCGAGAAGAGCGATAAGGGTCCGCGCGCCATAGATGTGCGCGTGGTCCAACAGTGATATCATGTCGAAAAAGATAAAAACTAACAAAAAACACAGGGTGTGCCGGTTCCCCGGCTGCAAGCAGACGTTGAGCATGTATAACTCAGAGTCTTATTGCCATGTCCACCAGCAGGCCGCAATATCAAAAGGGCTGTATACAGCCTCATTCGCGAGGTGTTAAAGATGACGCAGCAGATCCAACATTCGAACGCTTCTTTTTACGGTCTTGGCATAGCGCCGAAGATCCTTGAGATCCTGGACCGTATGAAATTCACCGTTCCGACGCCTATACAGCACAAGGCTATCCCTGTCGCGTTAGAGGGTAAGGACATCATAGGGGTGGCGCAGACCGGGACCGGTAAGACATTGGCTTTCGCCATACCGATCATCCAGCGCCTGTCCCAGAGAAAAGGCAACTGCCTGGTGCTTGTGCCTACCAGGGAACTTGCCATACAGGTCGACGAGACATTCCAGAAACTGGCGCCGCTATTCGGCATGAAGTCGGCTGTAATCATTGGCGGAGCTTCCATGCATCTGCAGATACAGGCGCTGAGGAAGAGCCCGCGCATCATAATAGCCACACCGGGCCGGCTTGTCGATCATATAGGTCAGCGCAACATTCTTCTCGCGTTTATGAGCATACTGGTCCTGGACGAAGCGGACCGCATGCTCGATATGGGATTCCTGCCGCAGATCGAGCAGATATTGAAATATGTGCCCAAGGACCGGCAGACGATGCTGTTTTCCGCGACGATACCTACGGAGATCATATCGATAGGCACGGCGCACATGAAGCTTCCCATCAATATAGAAGTTGCGCCCTCCGGCACGACAGCCGAGCGTGTTATTCAGGAGCTCTTTATAGTAAAAAGAGACTCGAAACGGCCGCTTTTAGGTAAATTGCTGAATCAGTATAACGGTTCGGTCCTGTTGTTCACCAGGACGAAGATAGGCGCGGCGAAGATCACGCGTTTAATAAGAGGGATGGGACATTCCGCCGCCGAGATACATTCAAACCGTTCGCTCGGCCAGAGAAAAGAGGCGCTGGAAGGTTTTAAGAACGGGAAATACAGGGTGCTTGTCGCGACGGACATAGCCTCCAGGGGCATCGATGTCACAGGGATAGAGCTCGTCATTAACTACGATCTCCCGGAAGACGCCGAAAATTACGTGCACCGCATAGGCAGGACGGCAAGGGCCGGGCGCGAAGGGCGCGCCATATCGTTCGCCACGCCGGACCAGAAAGACGACATTAAGAGCATCGAACGGATAATCAAGACTGTATTGCCGATCTCAAAGCATCCGGAATTCGCTACGGAGAGCTTCGTCTCAAGCCAGAATTTACCGCAGGGCGTCCGCGGGAGCGGCGCGAGGCCCGGCGGATTTCACCGCAGGAAACACCACTTCGCGGCGCAATTCCACCGTCCGAAAAGACATACCGGGTAACCATATTTAAACAGAAAAGAAGGTAAAGGGTGAAGATCAAAGAGTTGGCTATATTGGTAAAGGGAGTATCCGAAGGCGACGACGATATAAGTATCACGGGATTGAGCGGCATAGAGTCCGCCCGTCTGGGAGATCTCACCTTTGCCGTGGATGAGGCGCATTTAAAAAGCGCCGAGGACAGCGACGTCTCCTGCGTCCTGACCGACGACCGCCTTAGAAAATCTACCAAGCCTCTGATAAGGGTAAAAAACCCGAAGCTCTCTTTTCTCATTATCTATAATAAATTTCACACGAAGGAGATCAAGAACGCTTTTGTGCATTCCACGGCGGTCGTCTCGGCTTCCGCGCATATCGGGAACAATGTCTGGATAGGGCCCGGGGTGGTGGTGGAGGATGCCGTTAACATAGGCGATCATACTATTATCGAATCGAACTCCGTAGTGAAGAAAAATTCCGCGATCGGGGCATTTTCCCACATCTATCCGAATGTTACACTTTATGAGAA
>JAQUSE010000025.1 GCA_028715235.1 Candidatus Omnitrophota bacterium
AATTTCGATACCTTATGGCGATCTTCCCGCCGAAGGCGGGAAACAAGGCCGAGTAAACCTGTCAACAGCATGCCCTCAGTCCGGGTTACGAGGCCATCGAAATTTTACCACAGCAAATCGGCATGCCTAATGCCGATTTGCGGCGAAGCTGAGGCAACCGCCCACAAGTTCCACGCCGGACTGAAAAGCGAAAAATCAAAATGTTGAGCGGCGGAGGCCGACGTTCAGCAAGAGCCCGATCGCGATGAGCGTAGTGATGAGGCTCGATCCGCCGTAACTCACCAGAGGAAGCGGTATGCCGACGACAGGCATAAGCCCTATCGTCATCGATATATTTATTATCACCTGAAGCGATAACATCACGCCGATGCCGGTAGCTATCGCCTTCCCGTACATATCGTTTGTGAGCGCGGCTATATTGAACGCGCGTTTTACGATGATAAAATACAATAGGATCAGCAGCACGGCTCCTAAAAATCCCCACTCTTCGCCGATCACCGAAAATATGAAATCGGTGTGCCTTTCGGGTAGAAAATTCAACTGGTTTTGAGTGCCGTTCATCCATCCCTTTCCAAAGAATCCCCCCGAACCTACAGCTATCTTCGACTGAATAATAGTATATCCTGCCCCTAAAGGATCTATATTAGGATTAAGGAATACCAGGAGTCTCTGCCTCTGGTATTCGCGTAAGCCGTGCCAGAAGAAAGGAAGCCCGGCAAGGCCCAACATGATCATGCCTGCCACATATTTTAAATTAACTCCGCTTACGGCCAGTATAGAGAAAAAAACAGGGATCAACAGAAGCGCGGTCCCAAGGTCCGGTTGGAGAAGGACGAGAACGAACGGCACGGCCAGCAATACAGAAGGGCCGACGATCCCCGTAAAACCGCTCATGGAATTTTTTCTGGTGCCCGCGTAATTCGATAGAGCGAGGATAACGCTTAACTTCATGAACTCAGACGGCTGGAACGCAAACCCGCCGATGGAGATCCATCGCTGGGCGCCAAGCCTGGCGTGTCCTAATACAAGCACCAGCACCAGCAGTATAATATTTATCCCGTAAAATATATATGACAGGTCGATAAATTTCTGGTATGAGACAGATACGCATATTATTAAAAAGACGATCCCGATAATCACGAAATTGGCTTGCCGGAACAGATAGCTTTCGGCGAACGGTAGCGCCTTCGCCTGCGTGGCGCTGAATACGGACAATAGGCCTATTATCAAGATAAGGAACGTTACGGTAATGAGCGTCTTGTCAAGGTCCTTAAAGATCCTCATTTACAGATACCCCTTCTTTTTCGCTTCCTCGAATATTCCGTGCGCGATCGCGGCAGGCTCTATTCCGCCCTTGCCCCCATGTTCGAGAAATACTACTACACAGATCCTGGGATCGTCGTACGGCGCGAATCCGGCAAACCAGGCATGCGTCTTTCCCAGAGGATTCTCTGCCGTGCCGGTCTTGCCCGCGGCGACCACACCCTCTGCCCTTGCGCGCTTGGCCGTCCCGTTCGGGTCATTTATGACATCGAACATCCCTTCCCTTATGCGCTGGATCGTCGAGGTCCTAAGGCCTATCTTCTTCTTTTTCTCGGAGCGCATCTCATCTCCGTTTATCTTTTTCACTATATACGGCCTGACGAGACTGCCGCCATTCGCAATAACAGAGGTCATGCAGAGCACCTGTATGGGCGTTACCATAAGATAGCCCTGGCCGATCGCGTAGTTCACCGTCTCACCTTCATACCATGCGCCTTTCCCCGCGGAGCGTTTCCATGCTTTTCCGGGGACCAGCCCTTTCACCTCGTCCGGCAGGTCTATGCCCGTAAGCGCGCCGTATCCGAAAAGCCTGGCATACGACTCCATGGCGTCGACTCCCGCCGCTCTTCCCGCGCTGTAGAAAAAGAAGTTGCAGGAATTCATTATACCCTTACGCAAGTTCTGCGGCCCGTGCCCCGTCTCTTTCCAGCAATTGAACCTCGCGGAACCCAGCTTATAATACCCCGGGCAGGTAAAGATAGTATCCGGAGATATCTTTCTCGTTTCAAGGGCGGCGGCCGCGGTCACTATCTTGAATACTGAGCCGGGTGGATACAATCCCGATATCGCCCTGTTTGACATGGGTCTTCCCGCCTTGTTCGTGAATAAAAATTCCCTCCGGCCGGATGTATTCGGTTTCACGAAGATGTTCGGATCGAACGGCGGATGGCTGGCGAGAGCAAGCACCTCGCCGCTCCTTGGATCCATGACTATGACCGCGCCCCTATGCTCTCCCAACAATCTGTCGCACGTAGACTGCAGGTCGGCATCTATGGTCAGATACAGGTCTTTCCCGACGGAGGGTTCTTTCAAACCAAGCACCCGTGTCTGACGGCCCTTACTGTCGACCTCTATCTGCGTGCCGCCGTCAACCCCCTTCAGGTAAGATTCATAATATTTCTCGAGACCGGAGCGGCCCATAAGGTCTCCCATGCGGTAACCGTACTCCCTTAAGCCCTCTAATTCCTCTTCGGCAACCTCTCCTAAATAACCGAATATGTGGCTGCCGTCTTTGCCGAGCCTGTAATCGCGCTTGGACTTTGTCTCGACCACGAGTCCGCCTATATTAAAGCTTGCCTCTTCGAGCATGACGGCTTTGTCCTTGTCCACATCTTCCGCTATCGTCACCGCGGTGTAAGGCCCGAGGCTCGCCTTTTCCAGGGAATTGATTATTTCGATGCCGGACATCCCTAGCGTCTCTTTCAATACGCGGACGAGCTTTGCCCTGTCGCTCAACTCGCGGTAGATTACAGCCGCGTCAAACGAGAGCCGGTTCGACACAAGCGGTATCCCGTTCCTGTCGAATATTATGCCCCTTGGCCCGTCTATGGGTATTATGCGTATGGAGTTATTCTTGGAAAGCTTCGTATAGTATGGACACCTGATTATCTGCGTGTAAAATAGGCCGACCGCCAGCATAATGAAAAAAGCGGAAATTGCGGAAGTCAATATCCTGTCTCTCATAACAGCTCTTCGGTCTCCCTCGGGTCATACATGGCGATGAATCTCGAAAATATGGGAACTGCCACAAGGCTTGTGTAGATACCGGCGGGTATTATAGAAGTGAAGAGGTACTCCGAAAAACGAAGGTCGAGCCATTTTGAAAATACTGAGACGAGGACATAATGCATTGTCATGGAAAATATGGTAAAAAATAATACGAGGAGCCACTGAGTCCTCTTCGATTCCCTGAAAAAATTAGTACTAAGCATGCCGGCCAAAAGGCCGGTGAGCGCGAATACGAAAGTATTTATCCCGAAGAAGTCCAGGCTGTAAAGGTCTTTCATTAAACCAGCGGCTATACCGCTCTCGAGGCCCATGCCCGCTCCTGCGAAGAGGCCGAAGAAAATGACGCATGCCAGCATTATGTCCGGCTTTGCGCCGAATATCTTCACATAGTCCAGGACGGTGAGGTGGATGAACAACGCTATCAGCAATATAACATAGACGTATATCCTGTTTATTTTATACACAATACCTCTTCTAATTTCGAAAGGTCGTCCGTCGTCCTGACGATCGCCGTCTTATAAAGCCTGCCGGGCTCTTTACTTATGCCCGTTACTTCGCCGACAAGTATGTCTTTAGGGAATATAGGGCCGAATCCGGCCGTTATTATCTTATCGCCCTTGGCTACGTCGGAATCAAGAGCGATGTATATCATCTTGCACATGCCGTCCGGCCTGCCGACCAGTATGCCGCCCTGCCTGTTCTTCTGTATCAATACACCGACCTTGGAATTCGGGTCTGTTATCAGCAGGATCCTGCTCGAACGCCTGCCCGCCTCGACCACCCTGCCGACCAACCCTTTAACCGACAGGACAGCCCTGTCCTGCCTGATGCCGTTAGAGAGCCCTTTATCGATTATGATCGAGTTCGACCAGTTGGCGGGATCCCTGCCGATGACCTGGGCGGGAATAGTCGTATACGGAACGGCCTTCCTGAAATTTATAAAAGATTTAAGCCTCTCGTTCTCGTCGTATACCATCTTTGCCTCTTCCAGCTTCCTGGACAGCAGGCTGATCTTATCGCGGAGGATGCCGTTCTCTTCCCGTAAACAGGCGAACGGTACGATCCTTTTGAACGCGGAAAAAAATCCATGGGAATATTTCAGGGGTCTTGAAACGGCATCTGTCACTTTAATACGCGCGGGGCTTATTATATTCTTGGAATTCGCTATCAGGAGTACCAGCAGGACGGCTATTACCGCAAATTTCAGGATGTTATTTTTTGAGGTGTGCACATCTTAATTTTAGCTATCAGCTATCAGCTTTCAGCTAAAAGCTATTACCTTTCGAGCCTGGGTGTAACGGTCACCTTCTTCAGATATTTTATCTCGCTCAATACCTTGCCTGTGCCGAGAGCTACCGCGGTCATCGGGTCTTCCGACAGGTGGACGGGGAGCCCCGTCTATTCCGAAATAAGCTTATCTATGCCCCTCAAGAGAGAGCCTCCTCCCGCGAGGACTATGCCCTTCTCTATAAGATCCGACGAAAGTTCGGGCGGCGTGCGTTCAAGAGTTATCCTTACGGCTTCAAGTATCTGCGCTATAGGCTCTGCCATCGCCTCTCTTATCTCTTCGCTGGTTATAGTGACCGTCTTCGGCAATCCCGCGACAAGGTCGCGTCCCTTGACCTCAAGTTTAAGCTCTTCTTCCAGCGGATATACTGAGCCTATCTTTATCTTTATGTCTTCTGCGGTCCTCTCACCAATCATGAGGTTATAATTCTTTTTCATGTAATTTATGATCGCCTCGTCCAGTTCGTCCCCGCCGACCCTCACAGATTTGGAGAAAACAACGCCGGCCAGGGATATGACGGCCATTTCGGTCGTCCCGCCGCCTATATCTATTATCATATTACCGGACGGGTCCTGTATCGGCAAGCCTACGCCTATAGCCGCGGCCATCGGCTCTTCTATCATGAAGACTTCTCTTGCGCCCGCATGCAGGGCCGAATCCTTCACCGCCCTCTTTTCCACCTCTGTTATGCCGGAAGGGATCGCTATAACTATCCTTGGACGGACGAGAGGTTTCGCCTTATTAACTTTTTTTATAAAATACCGCAGCATCGCCTCTGATATTTCAAAATCCGTTATTACGCCGTGCCGCATAGGCCTGATCGCGACTATGTTGCCCGGCGTGCGGCCGAGCATCCTCTTGGCCTCTTCGCCGACGGCAAGGACGTTCGTAGTGCCGGCCTGGACCGCGACGACTGAAGGCTCGCATAAAACGATACCCTGGTTTTTTAGATAAACCAGGGTCGTAGCTGTGCCAAGATCGATGCCCATGTCGTTAGCAAACAGGCCAAGAACCTCATTATATAATTTCGACGCTGTGCTTATGATATTCTTTATATTCATATTATCTCTCTGTTAGGCGATATTAACAAAAAAACAACATATTGTCAAATAGAAACTGCGCCCTATTTTTTTATCTTCTCCAGCATCCCGAAGAAATCCGGAAAGGATTTACTGACGCATGCGGTATCATCGATAACGCTTGAGCCCTTGGCGGCCAGCGCGGCTATTGCCATTGCCATGCAGGTCCTGTGGTCCCCGAAACTGCGTAGTCCCGCGCCTTTAAGCTCTTCAACGCCGTCAATGACGACGTCGGTCCCTTCGACCGTTATCCTCGCGCCCATAGCCCTGAGGTTCTCCGTCATAGACTTTATCCTGTCGGTCTCTTTGACCCTCAATTCGCCGGCGCCTTTTACAACTGTCCTACCGCTTGAGAGAGACGCAAGCACGAATATTACAGGGAGTTCATCTATGATGCCGGGTATTGTTTCTTCTTCTATTATTATGCCTCTGGTCCGGCTATACTCTGCCTCAATGTCTCCCACGGGCTCGAAAGATCCTTTCTTATCAGATATCACGACCTTTGCGTCCATCTTTTCCAATATATCGAGTATCCCCGCCCTGGCAGGGTTTACGTTTACATTAAGTATCTTGACTCTTGAACCTTTTAACAGCATCGCGCCGGCTATAAAAAAGCTGGCGCTCGAGATATCGCCGGGGATCTCCAGAAACTTTCCGCTGAGGGCATGTCCGCCTTCCAGCGAAACATTGGTTCCTTCGGTTTTAACAACCGCGCCGAAATATTTCAACATTCTTTCGGTATGGTCCCGGGATGCGAACTTCTCGCTCACCGTAGTTACACCGTCGGCGTAAAGCGCGGCTAAAAGAATGGCGGATTTAATCTGCGCGCTCGGCACAGGAAGAAGATAGTCGACAGGCATTACGACGCCGCCCCTTATCGTCAGCGGCGCATACCCTCCGGGGCCGGTCTTTATGTTCACCCCCATCATCGATAGAGGCTCGACGACCCTGCCCATAGGCCTCTTCGATAACGACGGATCGCCTTTAAGAACGGTATCGAAATCCTGCCCTGCCAGTATCCCGGCAAGAAGTCTCATGGTCGTCCCGGACTCACCGACATCTATAGGCCCTCTGGGCTTCTTCAGCCCTTTCAGGCCTTTTCCTTCTATCGTCGTTCGGCCGCCTTCTTTCGATATGGCTATCCCCATATCTTTGAACGCCCTGATAGTGTAGTTGCAATCGTCGCAATCCAAAAGGCCTTTTATCTCTGTCGTGCCGACGGCTATCGAACCGAGCATAACCGCCCTGTGCGATATGGATTTATCTCCGGGCATCTCTATGCTGCCCGATAGTTTTTGTACGGGTTCTATCTTCATTTATTCCCCGCTGTATCTACGCCGTAATTAAGCGATTCTATGATCAAACCGACTTTGGCGATTAAGTGATTAAGTCTTACTTAATCACTTAATAACTTAATCGCTTAATCACTTACATGTTGCCATACTGATAATATCACAAATGCCCCCTTGATATCAATTCCTTCATATCGTCGGGCAACTCGCTGGTGAATTCCATATGTTTCGATGTAGCGGGATGAGTGAAGCCGAGAGTCTTGGCGTGCAGCGCCGGGCGGAAAAGCTTTCCTTTGGTCCCGTACTTCTCGTCGCCCAATATAGGGTGGCCTATGTATGCCATATGCACTCTTATCTGGTGTGTTCGGCCTGTGCCTAGAGTGACTTCCATCACGGTGAAATCCTCGAATCTTTTCAGGACCTTGTACCTGGTTATCGCTTCCCTGCTGTCCACAAAATTGACCGCCATCTTCTTCCAGTCCCTCGGGCTCCTCCCTATCGGAAGCTCTATGATATCGTTATCCAGCTGGACGACGCCTTTGACAAGCGCTATATATACCCTGCTTGCCGCCTTGGCCTTGAACTGCTTCGACAGGCTCCTATGCGCGCGGTCGTTCTTTGCCACTACCAGTAGCCCCGAAACATCCTTGTCTATCCTGTGAACTATCCCCGGCCTGAAAGCTCCGCCCTCCCCTGAAAGATTTTTACAATAGCCGAGGAGGGCATTGACGAGCGTGCCGCTGTAATTGCCGGGCGCGGGATGGACTACAAGGCCTGAGGGCTTATTCACGACGAGGAGGTCTTCGTCTTCATAAACGATGTCAATGGGTATGTCTTCGGCCGATATCAGGGAGACTTTCTGCTCGGGTATTGTAATTTCTATAGATTGGCCGGCCTTCATCTTGAAGTGGCTTTTTGCGCTCTCTCCGTCGAGCAGGACATGCCCTCCCGCAATAAGCTTCTGCAGGAAGGTCCGTGAAAACGTTTTGGGAAGTTTCTCTACAAGAAACTTATCCATCCGTTTCCCTTTGTCTTCCAAATTTACTTTGAGGCTGATCTCTTCTTCTGCCACTCTATCCCCTTATATATGAACAAAAGGAGTGATAACGCGAATATAAGAACACTTATGCCCTGTGATATAGTGAGCCCAAATACTATCCTGGGATTATCGCCGCGGTAAAATTCCATGGCAAATCTCTTCGCGGAATAAAGAAGACAATAGGCAAGGAATATCTCTCCCGTAAGGTGTTTTGTATCCTGCCATAACCTTAGAACGACGAAGATGAGAAACAAGACGAGCGCTGAATAGAGTTGCGACGGTTGCCGTAAAGCAACCTCAGCGGGAAAACATATGGCGAAAGGATTGGCCGCGGATGTTATCGCCCCGTAACAACAGCCGTTCAGGAAACATCCTATCCTCCCGAATGATTGCGCAAGGGCAAGGTACGGAGCTAACAGGTCTGCGACCGCCCAGAAATCCAGCGACTTTCGCGCAATATACACAATCAAGGCAGCAAGCGAAGCGATAAACCCGCCGTACCAGACCAGGCCGCCCTTTGACAGGTTGAGCATCTCTAACGGATCGGCCATGTAGTATTTATAGTTCAGTAATATGTAAAATACGCGCGCTCCGATTATGCCGGACACCAGTATCAGGATGGCAAGGTCCATCACCTTGTCCCTATCGATCCCGAAGCTGGGGGCGCGTCTGTAGACAAGTAAAGCGGCCAGGCCGAAACCTAGAGCAACCATAACGCCGTAGGAGTAGATAGTGATTGAGCCGAATTGCAGGATAATGGGATGCATGAGAAGTTAGACGACCTTACCTTTAGTCTTATGAGTAAACAGCTTTATCATCAATATCGCCGCTCCTATAGTTATAGCGGAATCAGCGATGTTAAAGACCGGCCAGATCCTGAAATCGAGAAAATCTGTTACGTGGCCGTACCATGCCCTGTCGACCAGGTTCCCAGCGGCGCCGCCGAGGATGAGCCCCAGCGCAAGAGATAATAATGCGTCCATGGACCGGTTTTTTATTGTATACACTACGATGAATACGATAACGACGATAGAAAATACGGCAAATAACGCGGCCTGCCCCTTAAACAGGCCGAAAGCTGTGCCGTCATTCAAGACAAGGGTAAAATGGAAGATCCCGGGCAATACTTTGACTGACTGGCCCTCTGCCAGATATGTCAGCGCTATAAATTTAGCCAGCCTGTCTAACGCCAATATGGCTAAGGCCGTCAAAAATGTCATTTGCCCTCATTGGATTTTTTACACTCTATGCATAATTCGGTATAAGGCAGGGCCTTCAAGCGCTTTTTCGCTATGGGCTTGTTGCATTGAAGGCAGTTCCCGTAAGTCCCGTCTTTTACGCGTTTCAAAGCCTCATCGATAAAGTAGAGCATCTTCTGCTCCTCAGTGGCGCGGTTAAGGGAAAAATCGCGTTCGTAGTCATCGCTTGCCATGTCGGCCATATGGAACGAATAACCGGAGAGATCGCCGGAGGCGTCGCGCTGGGACTTATTCAGTGTATTCTCCGCTATGTGCGACAGCTCTCCTCCTACCTTGTTCCGCTCCGCTATGAGTAATGTTTCAAAAATTTTTAGCTCGGCTTTCGGCATCCTTTTGAGCTTCACAGCCTTTGGGCGAGCCGTTCTTTTTTTTCCCGCGGCCTTGATCTTTTTTATCCTTTTGATCTTTCGAGCTTTTTTAACTTTTGCCATTTCCTTCTCCTTAAGTTATGAAACAGCCTCAACGCACCTTTCGCATAGAGCCGGGTGATTGAGATCACGACCTACCAATTTACTGTAATTCCAGCACCGCTGGCATTTCTCACCTTCCGCTTTCATCACCTTAATACTTATGCCGACGTCCGGGTCGGTGTCGGACTTGCCATCCGGGGCATCGGCCAACTCTATCTCCGACACTATGAATAGATATCTAAGAACATCTTTATTTTCAATCAGGATATTCTTTTTCCTGGCATCAACCGGAAAGAGCACGACTTTCGCCTCAAGGCTCGAGCCGATCTCTCCGGACTGCCTCTTCTCTTCCAGTTTTTTTAAGACGGCTTCCCTGATATCTATCAGGCGCTGCCATTTCTCATTAAGCGGTTTATCAAACCACTTGTCGTAATTATCTTCAGGCCATGATTCCAGGTGGATCGAATCCGCCTTGCCGGCGGCCTTCACATATCCCCATGCCTCTTCAGTGGTAAAGGCCAGGATCGGCGCCATCAACTTAAGAAGCGCCGCGAGCAGCTGGAACATAGCGCTCTGTCCCGACCTTCTCTCGGGAGAATCGGCCTTGAAGGTGTACATCCTATCCTTCAGCATATCAAGGTATACTGAGGAGACCTCATAGACGCAAAAATTATATACATCCCTGTATACTTTATGGAACGAATATGATTCGTAATTTCTGGACGATTCTTTTACCAGGACCGAAAGCCTGGAGAGCACCCACCTGTCTACCTCTGACATCTTTTCATAACCGACGGAGTCTTTGGCGGGATCGAAATCATACAGGTTGCTAAGCAGATACTTATAAGTATTCCTGATCTTCCTATATGCGTCCGCGAGACGCTTCAATATCTCGTCAGACAGCCTGACATCCTCGCTGTAATCGCTGGACGCCACCCATAACCTGAGTATGTCGGCGCCATATCTCTTCATCACCTGTTCCGGAGTTATCACATTACCCAGCGACTTCGACATCTTCTTCCCTTCGCCGTCTACCACAAAACCATGGGTAAGAACGCTCCCGTAAGAGGGCGCGCCGTCGATCGCCATGGCCGTTATGAGAGCCGACTGAAACCAGCCCCTATGCTGGTCCGAGCCTTCCAGATAAAGTTCGCACGGATAGTCGAGCTCTTTTCTTTTCTTCAATACGGCCTGATGGCTGATCCCGGAATCGAACCACACGTCTATTATGTCGTTCTCCTTGACGAAGTCGGTTCCCTTACATTTCTTGCAGCGCGTACCTTCAGGTATCAACTCAGTCTCTTTCCTGATAAACCAGGCATCTGCGCCCTCTTTTTCGGCCAGAGCGGCAACGTGTTCTATGACAGCCGGGTCGAGCAGCACTTCTTTGCAATTCTTGCAGTGGAACGCGACTATCGGGACGCCCCAATACCTTTGCCTCGACAGGCACCAGTCGGGCCTGTTTTCTACCATGGACGATATCCTGGACTCTCCCGTATGGGGTATCCATTTTATTCCGGAAGAGATGGCCTGCATCATTTTTTTTCTCAGGTCCTCGTGGTCTATCTTCATGAAATATTGTTCTGTCGCCCTGAAGATGATCGGTTTCTTACACCTCCAGCAGTGCGGGTATGAATGCCTCACCTCTTCCTCGCGCACGAGCTTACCAAGAAGTTTAAGACGCTCCACTATAGCCGGATTAGCTTTATATACTTCCATGCCGCTGAATTCGCCCGCCGTATTATCGAACCTTCCCCTTGAGTCTACAGGCATGATCGTTGGAAGGCCGTATCTCTTACCTGTAATATAGTCTTCCTGCCCGTGCCCGGGGGCTGTATGGACGCACCCGCTGCCGTCTTCCATAGATACATACTCGGCCATGACCACCTTAGATTTCCTGTCTATAAAAGGATGTCTGGCCTCTAACCCTTCGAGCGTCTTCCCTTTAAAAGTTTTGACGATCTTATAATCTTCTATGCCGGCTTTCTCCATCACCTTCGGCACAAGCTCCTTGGCCAGGATAAAATTCTCTCCCTTGAAATTTTCGCTAGAAAATTTCATCCCGTCACCGCGACGAATAGGAGCGGCAGAGGGATTACAACTTACTAACGCATACTCAAATTCAGGATGCACGGCAATAGCGACATTCGCGACGAGCGTCCACGGCGTCGTCGTCCAGATGACGAAATGCGCCGGGAGGTCATTATATACGGATTCGAACTTCACATAGACAGAAGGCGAGGTCTTGTCCTCATGTTCCACTTCTGCCTCGGCCAGCGCCGTCTCACAGACCGCGCACCAATTTACAGGCTTCAGATCTTTATAAATATACCCCTTTTTGACAAGCTTGCCGAATGACCTTATGATCTCGGACTCATACGTCCTGGACAAAGTCAGGTAAGGATCATCCCAGTTCCCCATAATGCCCAGTCTCTTGAATTCTTCCTTCTGGATATTGACATACTTCATCGCATAGTCATAAGCCTTCGACCTGAATTTGACCTGGTCTATGTCGTATTTTGTCAATTTCAGCTCTTTGAACAACTGATGCTCGACCGGCAGGCCGTGGCAGTCCCAGCCCGGGACATACGGCGAATCGAAAGACCGCATCGTCTTATATCTTATGACGACGTCTTTCAATATCTTATTGAGGGCGTGGCCCATATGTATGCTGCCGTTGGCATACGGCGGACCGTCGTGGAGAATGAATTTCGGCTTGCCATCGTACTTCTTCCGTATCTTCGCGTAGAGGCCCGTCTCCTGCCAGCGCTTTAACCGAGCGGGCTCGCGATTAGGCAGGTCTGCCTTCATCGGAAAATCTGTGTGCGGAAGATTTAGAGTAGACTTGTATTCCATTTTTTAGTTTATGTACTTTCCTATGATAAGGTTAAGCTGTTTCTTCGTCTTCGCCGGGATCGCGCCGGGCCTCGTTATTATCGAATCCTTGAGAGCCGAGCCGCACTGGCAAGGCCTATTACCTTTAAGCGCCGGTATTACTTTCTTCAATATATTCTTCGATGTCTCCACATTCTTACACAGGTTATGTATTATCATCTCCACCGAAACCGTTTCCCCTGATTCGTCGGAATGCCAGCAGTCGTAATCCGTGACGCAGGCAAGAGTCGCGTAACAGATCTCGGCTTCCCTGGAAAGCTTTGCTTCGGCAAGATTCGTCATACCTATGATATCCATCCCCCACGACCTGTAAAGTCTCGACTCGGCCTTGGTGGAAAATTGGGGCCCTTCCATGTTCACGTAGGCGCCTCCCATATGCATCGACGCTCCCAGAGAGCATCCGGCGTCATAAAGGGCCTTCGACAGATGCGGGCAGACCGG